>NZ_PNCT01000107.1:0-19385 GCF_005887365.1 Pseudoalteromonas sp. S3785
ATGGATGTAATTAAGCTAATCCCTCCTTCTCCACCATAACTTTTATCAATCCGTAATTACTCAATTACTTTTAGAGGGATAAATGCCGCTATCAGAGTTAAAAGCTCTCATTTACGACTGCATGGAAGCAGAAGTTAGGCCAATGCAGAAGCAATTGCCAAGAACAACTAAATAGTAAACTTTTTCCTAGCTATCAACACGTTTACCTATCCTCAAAATAAACCTTAATCAGGGTTACTGGAATTATTAAAGCCACGTTGTTGCGATGAAAAATAAAACACATTGAATACACTTTGTAGTTACGGCATTATTAATCACATCAACAGTCGCGTAAGTTTAATTATGTTTCGTCTAATAACACCTTTAATAGGTCTTGTCGCTTTAAGTACACACGCAGCCCAAGACATTACGGTATACAAATGCACAATCAAAGGGGTCGCTACATTTAGCCAAACGCCATGCGCTGACAATGCAGAAGTAATTAAACTAAAGCAACCTATGATTGCCGATAAATACGGCAATAATGCAAATTCACCGACTATGCCTGGCGCCTCTGTAGATAACTACATAGAGATCCAAAGAATCGAGCGTGAAATTAAACGCCACCAGCTTACTATTAAAAATTATAAAGAAGACTTAGCCGACGCGACCCAACAAGCCAGCTATATTACTCAAGACCAAGCTAATAGAATGGGCGCCGAATCAATAGCCGATGCAATTGCCACCAAAACTGCGACCATTCAAAACCGCTATAACGCACTCATTAGCGCCGTAGAGCAACAAGTTTCTATTTTACAACAACAAAAACAGCAACTTAGCAACCAGCCTTAACGGCTACATGAATTGCTTGCAGGTTACACAGCCTGCACTTTGTAAAACATGTATAAAAAATACCGCAAATAACATACTGTTCGCTATACTGATATTTAAAAATTAAGCCCTTTTGAAAAGTCAGGAAGCTATGTGAAAAATTTTAATTCAAAATATCATTCTGTTGTCTTTTACATAGTTTTTTCATTAGCGTACTTTTTAATTGGGATCTCACTTACAAAACTCGCCTTTAATACTCAAATTATTCCCGTATGGTTGCCTGCAGGCATTGCTTTAGTCGGATGCTATATTTGGTGGTGGCGCTTTGCTCCAGCGCTTTTTGTAGCAGCCTTTGCATTTAATTTTAATATTTTTGATAGTTCAGCACACGATATGGTGTTGGTTGGCAACACTTTCAGCCAAGCCACCTATATTGCGATTGGTATTGTATTGCAAGCAATGGTGGGGGCTGGCTTACTAAAGTATTGGCTGGGTCACCCGCTATTTTTTAAAAAACGCGCAAGTATCATTTATTTTATTTTTGTTGTGGGGATTGGGGTAAGCTTAATCTCTGCAAATTTTGGGGTATTTGCACTAAGCCAATTTAATCCCGCGTACGATATTAAAGATCATTGGCAAAATGTTTTATTTTGGTGGTTAGGAGACTCATTAGGGGTCATTATTGCTACCCCGCTACTATTGGTCTTATCTCAGATTAAAGGGGAAAATAGGCCAATAACACCGCTGCCTACTTTAGCGGTGTGTAGTATTTTATTTATATCTGTTGCTATAACCACTCAACTTTATAACCAAGAAAACAGGCAAAACACCGTTAAAGTCGCTGAACGTGAAGCGCAGGTGATAGAAAGTAGTTTATATCGCTATATCAACCAAAGCTTAATCGCGGTGCAAAGCTTAGCCAGCCAAGTGCAATCTACCCCAAATTTGAATCAACAAGACTTTTATGCCTATGCTAGTGAGTTATTAGCACAGCATTCATTTATTAAAGCGCTTTCGTGGAATCAAAAAATAGCGCAAAGTGAGCAAGCTTCATTTACCCAAGAAGTTGCCAATATATACCATCTAGACTTTGAAATTGTGGGGGAGCCTCTTGAGCCAGACGATCCTATGGTTATTGTTAAGTACATTGCCCCTTTTAATGGCAACCAAAAAGCAGTTGGTTTTAATGTATATTCAAACCCAGATAGAAAAGCGTCGTTAATCAACCCAGTAATTAAATACCAGCCAGTTAGCACAAAAATTATTCAGCTAGTGCAAACATCTGAGCCAGAACCAGCCTACCTACTATTTGCACCCGTTTACGAGCATCAACAGCAAAAAACTATTATAAAAGGCTATGCAACAGGTGTGTTTTTAGTACGTAATATTATTGAGCAAGCGATTAGCGAACAACAATCAGAAATGTTTTCTATTGCACTCTATGAAGATGAAAATAAGCCCGCCTTTTACAGTAACTACGGCAAAAGTTTAAGTATTGCACAGGGTAGCCGTATTATGAGGCTAAAACTTAACTTTGGAGGGCAAACGTGGAATGTACAATTGGCTTTAAAAGAAAAATACCTTGCCCCACATAGTAACCAACTAACACTATTTTTAATGGCCTTACAGTTAGTTGTATGTGCTTTAATTTTAACTGTTTTACTACTTTTTAATCAGCAACAAATAGCCCTTACCCGAAAGGTTGCAGAGCGCACTCACTCGCTTGCGCAAGCCAAAAAACAATCAGACTTAGCTAATCAGGCCAAAAGTCGATTTTTAGCCAATATGAGTCACGAGATACGCACACCATTAAATGCAGTTATTGGTTTTTCATCATTAGCGCGCAAAGAAGATAACGCACAAACACTTATTGGTTACCTAGATAAAATAAACTCTTCATCTAAAAGCTTGCTGAACTTGATTAATGACATTCTCGATATTTCAAAAATTGAATCACATAAGCTCAAGCTCGAAAGCACAGCGTTCGACTTAGATACAATTATAAAGCGTATTAACACAATGTTTGAAGCCAGTGCAGCCAACAAAGGGATTGGCTGGCAGGTTACAAACCAACTTCCGGTAGATACTTGGTATATAGGCGACCCTTTACGATTTGAGCAAGTAGTGCTGAATCTTTGTAGCAACGCTATAAAATTTACAGAGCAAGGTAAAGTAGCGGTGGCTTTTGATGGAGAGTTTATCAGTACTGATAAGGTCAAAATAACAGTCACCGTGACAGATACCGGTATTGGTATAAAACCAACTCAACAATCCAAGCTATTTAGTGCCTTTACCCAAGCAGACGACTCAACATCAAGGCGATACGGTGGCACAGGCCTGGGCTTAACTGTCGTAAAAGAGCTCAGTAAATTAATGGGCGGTAACGTCACGTTACAGAGCGAACCAAACGTTGGCTCTACGTTTAAATTTAACGTTGAGCTTCGCACCAGCCCAGTACAAGAGCAAGCCGAGCTTGTATACTCGGGTACTAAATTGGCGGCCTTAAAAGTGCTAGTAGCAGAAGATAACCCCGTAAACCAAATGGTAATTAAAGCCATGCTAGGCTCATTAGGTATTGTTGCCCATATTGTCGAAAATGGTGAAGCGGCAGTAGATACAGTAAAAGAGCAACACTTTGACTTAATTTTAATGGACTGCCAAATGCCAATAATGGATGGTTACAGAGCCACCGCCCTAATTAGGCAATTTAAGAGTGAGGTAGAGCTACCCATTATTGCGCTGACCGCCGATGTTATGCCTGAAGACAAAGCCCATGCTCAAGCTGTTGGCTTTAATCAGCATCTTGCAAAACCACTAGACCTAACTAGGCTAACCGCATGTTTAGCGCAATACGCTGAAATTGAAGAGTATTAGTACAACAATACGTAAATAAACACACTGGTGTTTTAATTTTGGCTTAAAATGCATGCACTCATAATAAAGCAGCCCAAGGTAAGCAGTAATGGCAACTTTTACCCACCAATGGTTTAATAATATTAACCAAATAGACGCACACGAGTGGACTCGTTTATTTGGTAATGAGCCCTTTACCCGCCATGCATTTTTATATGCATTAGAGCAAAGCCACTGTGTAAACCAAGAAACCGGTTGGCAGCCTCATCACTTAGCGGTTTATGAAGCTGACAAGTTAGTCGCACTCGCGCCTGGGTATTTAAAAAGCCACTCATACGGCGAGTATGTTTTTGATTGGGCATGGGCAGAAGCCTATGAGCAACACGGATTAGCCTATTACCCTAAATGGCTAAGTGGTGTGCCTTTTAGCCCCATTGAAGGCCAGCGTATTGCCATTTCACATACGAATACACAAAGCGTATACGACTACATAAAAAAGCAATTAAATTTAACGAGTATAGAGCAAGGTTGGTCTGGCTGGCATGTTAACTTTTGCCCAAAGATGCAAGCTCAAGCCCTGTGTACTGACGATATAATGCAGCGTATGGGCGTGCAGTTTAAATGGTTTAATAAAGGCTTTAAAACCTTTGACGACTTTTTGAATACACTCACCGCACGCAAACGAAAAACACTAAAAAAAGAGCGTGCTAAAATAGCACAGCAAAGTATTACCATTGAATGGCTACAAGGCTCGCACATAAGCCCTGAAACAATGCAGCTATTTTGTGAGTTTTATCAACGTACTTATTTAAAGCGTTCTGGGCATTTAGGGTATTTAAATATTGAGTTTTTTACTTTATTACAGGCGCTAATGGGCGATCAGCTAATTGTTATGCTTGCCAAAAAAGACAACAAAATAGTGGCAGCAACGCTAAGCTTACAAGGTGAAAACACCTTGTATGGCCGCTATTGGGGCGCCAACGAAGAGATAGACTCTCTTCATTTTGAGCTGTGTTACTACCAAGGGATTGAATTTGCGATTAAGCATAATTTACATTGCTTTCACTCGGGCGCTCAAGGTGAGCATAAAATACCTCGTGGGTTTGAGCCTGTTTTTACCTACTCCAGCCACTATATTGTTGAACCCGATTTTAGAGCAGCAATAAACGACTACCTAAAGCGAGAGCGCCAACATATGACAATGTATAAAACGCAGTGCGCTGATTTACTGCCGTTTAAAAACCAATAACTGATTATTAGCTGGCATAGCTGTATCACTTATGAGTGTAAGACCTGCTTGTGTTGCTAATTGCTCTATAGCCTCAAAATCACGAATACCGCTAAGTGGGTCACGTTGCGTTAAAAAGCGATCGAATTCTTCATTACTTGCACTTGTAAACTGTCCTTGGTATTTAAAAGGGCCATAAATACACACTACACCCTGGCTTGCTAAGTGCGTTGAAACCCCTTTAAAAAATTGCTCAACCAACGGCCAACTTACTATATGCAACGTATTTGCTGTGTAAATGGCATCCACGTTATTTACCGGCCATGCATAATTTAAGTCAAGCTCAAGAGGGGCGTGTAAATTAGTTAAATTAGCCTCCTTATGCCATAAATTTATTCCCTCATGGTTTATACGTCGATCACTTGTATACCACTGTAAATGCGGTAATTGCTCAGCAAAAAATACGCTGTGCTGCCCCGTACCCGAGCCTACTTCGAGTACCGATTTTGTCTTATTAAAAACCGTTTTAAGCACTTCTAAAATAGGACCCTTATTGTTTTCACACGCTTGTGAGAAAGGTTTATTCATGATTTGCACCAATATTGAAACTTATTGCACAACATTAACGCAAAAAAATGGCACTGAACAATTAAAGTTTTATAGATAATTTATAAAAGTGAGTTAATTCATGGCACTAAAATAAAAATAAGCCGATGGTATGTATTATGCTTTAATTAAATCAACCCTAAGTAGGGTGTATTACCAATATTAAATACGAGGATAAAATTATGCATACTCCCCCTTACACCGCTGTAGACGCTGTTGTCTCAGTGACAGAAAAAAGCACCGAAAAACCAATTAGTACCTGTGATAGTAGAGCCACTGTAATCGACTTACTTTCTCACTGTAACCAAAATCAACAGGCGCTAAAAAAACATGAAACAGACCAAATATTCATTCTTGGCTATAATTGATACTCAATTAAACGCTGCAAATAAATTTAATAATAACTGTTTACACTGAAACCGATTAAATGTAATGATAACTATTATCGTTAACTTAAATCGGTTTTTTTATGTCTCCCTTTCAGGCATTACAGCCTTATCATCATGAACTTGCTTGTAACTGCTTACGCCCAGGCTTACATGCGCCTATGGTGGTAGCTCACTACATAGAAACCGCTTTAAACGTTGCTAAAAGCTTTGAAAAACAGCGTAACCCCTTACTACAAGAGTTATATTTATTACGCACTCACCATGAAATTATCAATAAAATGTGCGACCCTCTAATACACAATGCCATTCGCAAGCAATGCCTTGAGCAGTTATATAAACCCTTATTGGCATTAAAACGCTTTTACTATGCACATAACGATACTGAAAAATTTTTAAAACTTGAGCGCGAAGCTCGCGTACTCAGTCACGAATTTAACCCTTTTTAAGGAGCGACTTATGAGCAATTTTAGAACCGAATCCGACAGCATGGGTGAATTACAGGTCCCTAGTGATGCGCTATATCAAGCACAAACCCAGCGTGCAGTTAACAACTTTGCTATTAGTGGCTTAGCCATGCCAAAACAATTTGTAACAGCGCTTGCATACATTAAACAAGCCGCTGCACAAAGTAACTTTGAGCTAAATCACTTAAGTAAAAGTAAAGCCAACGCTATTGAGCAAGCATGCCAACAAATTATTGATGGCGAGCATTATGAGCATTTCCCCGTTGATATTTTTCAAACTGGTTCAGGCACCAGCTCGAACATGAACGCGAATGAAGTTATCGCAACCCTTGCAACCCGTATAGGTAAAGAGCCAGTTCACCCTAATGATGATGTAAATATGGGCCAAAGCTCTAACGATGTAGTGCCTACAGCCATTGCTCTAAGTAGTGCTATTAACGTGGTTTATGAATTACTGCCATCTCTTGAAAAACTATCGCAGAGCTTAGAGCAAAAAAAGGCAGACGTTGGCAAAATAGTTAAAACAGGGCGTACGCATTTAATGGATGCCATGCCCGTTACGTTTGAGCAAACGCTAAGCGCGTGGCAGTCACAAGTAAATAATGCTGCCTCTGGTATTCGCCATAGCTTAGAGCGAGTGTGCGAGCTTGCTCAAGGCGGGACTGCTGTTGGTACCGGCATTAATGCCGATGGTGAATTTGCTTCAAAATTTGCTAAAAACTTAAGCGCAAATGTGGGTATAAGCTTTAAACCAAGCAGTAACTTTTTTTACAACATTGGCTCACAAGATGCCATTGTAGCGCTTTCAGGTCAGTTAAAAGTATTGGCCGTAGCACAAATGAAAATAGCTAATGACTTACGCTGGATGAACTCAGGCCCACTTGCTGGACTTGGCGAAATAGAGCTTGAAGCACTGCAACCTGGCTCGTCGATTATGCCTGGCAAAGTTAACCCAGTGATCCCAGAAGCGGCAGCCATGGTAAGCGCTCAAGTTATAGGTAACGATGCAACCATCACTGTGGCAGGCCAAGCGGGTAATTTTGAGCTAAACGTCATGCTACCGGTTATTGCACATAATATTTTACAAAGCATTGAGCTACTTGCTAATAGCGCACAAGCATTAGCAGATAAGGCCATTGCAAGTTTTAAAGTAAACCAAACCAATATTGATAAAGCACTGGCTAAAAATCCAATTTTAGTGACTGCGCTTAATCCGGTGATCGGTTACGAAAAAGCAGCCAAAATAGCTAAGCAAGCGTATAAAGAAGCCCGCCCCATCATTGATGTGGCAGAGCAAGAAACCGACCTTTCACGCGGTGAATTAGAAAAGCTGCTTAACCCCACTAAACTTACTCAAGGCGGTTTATAAAGGTAAATCTAAAACGGCTTTAATTACTTGATAATATAGTTTTTATTGCCGTTAAAAATGCACCGTGTATGATAGTGATGAATAATTCATCACTATCAAGGTTTGTTATGCGTACTCCACTGTTAGCCCTACTTTTACCACTTTGCTTAACCGCATGCCTAGAAACAACATCGCAAGATGCAGCCACTCACTCGGTGAACGAGCTTAAAGAAGTACCGCATAAAGAAGTACCTCAACAAACCAATAGTGAAAACAAGCACACACCCTCTACTGATGCATCTCAACCAATAAAAACCGCTTTAAAAGAAGTATCACTTAACGATATTAAAACCGCAAAAAGCGAGCTTAATACGTTAATTGCCAATACACAGTGCGATACCTCCGCACAATGTAAAGTTATGCCAGTAGGAAGCAAAGCCTGCGGCGGACCAAGTGATTATGTTGTTTATTCAACAAAAGCAGCTAAAGAGGGGCAAGTCAGTTCGCTTGCAAAGCAAATAACAACGCTTGAAAAAGCCTACAACACACAAAATGAAATGATGAGCACATGCCAGCATTTAACTTCTCCAAGCACGCAGTGTGTTGAAAATAAATGTGTTAAACTTGAAGGCTCAGCGGTAAGTGTATTTTAAGGACAAGGTTATGAGTTGTTTGCCATCAGCAATTAAATTATCAATTGTGAGTGTTGCCACCAGCGCTATGCTATTACTTAGCGGCTGTGCGAGCACATCATCAAGTACTGAACAAGATCAGAATTTGTCTGACTTGAACTACGACCTTAATAACATTGTTAGTGATAATAGTTGCACCGCAAGCTTTCAATGTAAGGTACTCGAAGTAGGTGCACGCGCGTGTGGCGGGCCAAGTAAGTATGTTGTGTATTCAACACTTAACACCTCTCAAGAGCACGCCGAAGAAGTGGCCCATAAAATTACACAGCAACAAAAAGCACAAAATAAAGCGCAAGGTTTAACCGATTGCTCACCCGTGCTAGAAGTGCAAACGCTGTGTATTAATCAGGAATGCCAAGCGTTTGATATAAAATAGCTATACACTATTTAAAACTTAAATTAAGCGTTAATTTAATAACGGAATTAGCGCTGATATAACCACCACCAACACCACACAAATTCCTGCTTTAACAATATATTTCATTGGCATTTCTTTTTTTACCCAGTACGCATAAATAAAGCGCACAAAATAGCTGGCGGCAGTGCCAAACAAAGCAAATATAATAAGGTAAGTAATCAGTATAATATTCAAAGCAGTACTTCTTTATAGTTGTTGCCCTTAGTGTAAGGGCTTAGTACAAAGAACGCAAAGCACTGCTTTTATTGAGCCCCACACTTATATTAAGTGGTTAGTAACCCAAAGCGCTGATGCACTATTTAGCTTTTTTTGTGTGGGCAATTAAAAGCTCAGCAACTTGCTGTTTTACAGCTCGCTTATCATCACTTTGAACATTAAATCGTGTTGCTAACTGGGCTATTTCATCATCGTTTAAATTAAACGATAGGCGCTGACGTGTTTTTTTAGATTTTACATCCAAACCTAAAATTTTACGGATCATATCTGAGGGCGTAAGCTCTTGGTCTATGGCCTGCTTTTTTATCGACTTTTGTACTTCGCTGCTTAAATCAAATGCCATTTGTGTGGCACGCACAGCTTGCTCTTGACGTAACCACTTGTCTTTAGCGTCACTCACTTCGCATCTCCTGGAAACAAGTCGACTATATCAGTAATTGGGCGTGTTAGTGTCAGTGACACTTCGGTCTCACCGCCATCCCATATTTCAATATTTAAGCCGTGCCCTTCGTCCGGCGATGCTAAACAAATCATTTCACAAGGTTCGCCACCCTCTTGCTCATAACGCGGCAATGACTGATCACGAAAATCTTTGTTATGGAAATAACACACATATGGCGACTCACTTTGCTGATAGCTTTTAGCTAAAAACTGCATAAACTGCTCAGGCGTATTTTGCACCTGTATATGGGTTAACGACTCTTCATCAAAAATGCGCGCAAATTCGTCTAGACCAAATATTTGCTCTACGTCGTCACGCTGAATTTTGATTGAAAAATTAGCCCACTGCTCACCATCATCTTGCTCAATTTGTAAAAATACCACCTGTCCGCTGTTCGTCTCTAGCACAAACTCAGTATCACTACTGTGCTGATATTGATAAGTTTGAATATCAATAACACGCAGCGTTTGCCCTTTTAACCACGACGGATATGCAAATGAGTCTATAACGCTAAACATGTCACCTTTTTTAAGCTCACTTGCATGGTTAAGCTGACGTTCTGGCTCTTTTTTTGATTTGAAAAAATTAAACATAATGACATCCCTTAAGCAAAAAAGGTAACTAAGCTAAGCTTAATTACCTTTTGTAAATAATGTACTAACTATTAGCCGTTTTGCTTGGCTTTAATGCGCGCTAAAATATCAGCACTTTTTGGGCTTGTATCGCCAATACCTGCTTCAGCCATTTTCGCTTTTAAATCGTCGCCATTTGTATCTGACTCAAGTTGCTTTGCAGCGCCTAACTGGTCGCTACGATCTTGCTGACGCTGTTTAATACGTTCAAGGGACTGGCGAGCCGAGGTCATAGATGAGCTATTAGTATTAAGCGTGCTGTTAACAGCCATTGTTGCTTGCTGTACGCTTTCTGTGGTTTTAACCATAGTAAGCTGACGTTGGTTTTCTTTAATCGACTTTTCAGCGTCTTTAACTTGCTGCTTAAGCGTTACAATGTGGTTGCTAAAGCCTGCTAAGACTTGCTCATGCTCTGCTTTTTCAGCTTCAAAATCACCAATTTTTTCTGCAATTTCTAATGCTAAGGCTTCGTTACCTTTTTCAAGAGCTTGGCCTGCATACGCTTCGTGCTCAGCAATTGAGGCATCTACCGCGCTAATTTTACGCTTAGTTTGCATTTCTTTAGCCATTACTTCTGTAAGGCTTTTTTTAGCACGATTAAGTGCATTTTGCGCATCTGCTATTTCTTGTTCAAAAATACGAATACCGTTTGCATCTACAATTGCTTCGCCCGCTTCACGCGCGCCGCCACGTACTGCTGTAAATAATTTTTTTAATATACTCATAATCTTAACTCCACTAACTAGTTACTAATCGTTTAAATACAAGGTCACGGCTTCTAGTGCGTCAATAGCGTTGTCTGCTAGTGTCACTAGTTCGTGGGTAATATCATCTAATGATGAATTTACCGACAGTGCACCAAAAATCGCGTATTTGTTATCGATTTTAGCAAATGCACTCAGTGGAATTGGCACGTTTAAACGCAGTAGTGTTTCGTTTAACTCGTTGCGTAATTCACTTTTTACTTCATCTTCGCCAAACAAGTAGCTAATACATAACAACTGCTCTTGTGTTTGCGTAACAAAAATTGGAAGCTCATCGTTTCCATCAACTATGACTTGTAAAACATCTTGCTCGCCAGGATTGGCAATCAAGAAAGACTCAAAGTTAGCGCCTTCGGTTTCAAAAGAAGCTAATTTTATTGAAAGTTCATTTAATTCCATGTCTCTGCCTTTTTGCTGTTTGACATATTATGTCTGAGTTAAGATTCGCATGGTCGACATAATATGTCAACCATGTTTTATTAATTTTTATACAATTCGCTTTCTATTTGCCACGCATTACGGTAGTAATCATATAGCTGACCCGAACCTAACCTATTGACTTCAATGCTTTTAATTTGTTCAAAATACTGGTTAGGAAATACAAAGCTGGCTAATAAATATTCTTTACTTACCCACCTTGATGGCACCGGCATAGCGCTTATATTTTTAATTCGCCCACTGGCTGGTTGACCCATTTTAGTGGCAATAGTCCACCCCCACTGTCCAAACGAAGGAATATTTTGCTGGTACTGCTCAACATAATCAAAACCAGCCGCTTTTACCGTTTTAGCAATACTTAAAAATGCTTTTTTGGCATGATAAGGCGAAGTTGACTGCACCGCCATTGCGCCATCGGGGGCCAAAAGTTGTCGTACATGGTTATAAAAATAGTCGCTGTACATTTTGTTTAAATCGGGGTGATTTGGGTCCGGTAAATCAATTAAAATAGTGTCAAATTGCTTACCTTGATCAAGCAACTTTTCCACCTCTAAAAACGCATCGCCCACAATAATATTTGCACGCGGGTCTAACATTGAACGATTATTTAGCGCTAATAACCGCTTACTTATAGACTCAGGCGCTGTAAAATCTCCGTCTTTATGGCCAAATAAATTAAGCAGCTGTGCATCTAAATCAATTAACGTTACCTCGTTCACTGGCCACTTTAAAACATCTCTCAGGGCAAGCCCGTCACCACCACCAATAATTAATACGTTATCGTGCCGGTTTGATGCGAGCATGGCCGGATACACCAGCATTGAATGATATATTTGCTCATCAATACTCGAGAACTGTAAACGCCCATTTAAATACAAATCGGTAATAGGCACTGGCTGGTTTTTGCTTAAGCGCTCAGTTAATACGACATGCTGGTATTTAGTTGCTTGTGAGTAAATAACTTTATCTTTGTAAAGCACATTACTTAAGCTGTTCATCCAGCTACTTCCCATCACTAAAATAAACCCAAACAGTGCCAGTAATACTATATGGCAAACTAAAAGTGCCTTAGCAAAGCGCACATGAGCATGGTAGCGCCATAAAAAGGCGAGCCCTGCCAATATATTAAAAAGTGCTGTCCACGCTGCAGCTTGCATTATAGGCATCGCCAGCATAATGCTTACCCAAATAGCCGCACCAATACCGGCGCCAATATAATCGGCACCATAAATGGTGCCTGCATTGTTTTCTAAAAAGCGCCCGTACACATGTTGGCGAATACGCGCAATAAGCGGTATCTCCATACCAATAAACAAACCCAGTACTAAACCAAACACATAAGGTAAAAAGCGTGACCACTCTTGCAGCTTTTGAAATACATAGCCGTTAAGCACAATATCTGGCGGTAAATTAAAAATACTAGAAAACAAATGAGGAAGAGAATAACTTACAGCAATTACACCGGCTATTGCCAAAATACAGCCCATACCAATCAGGGCAATAATACTTTCCAGCCAAGCAAAGGCGGTAAAAGCATCTTTAAACCAACGGGCTAAAAATGCGCCTAAGCCCATGGCAACTATCATGGTGCCAATCATGGCATAGATAGCACTTTCTACAGAGCCCAGTACACGCCCTGCGTAATGCGAAAGTAAGTATTCATAAATAAGGCCGCACCCAGCGAGTACGGCCATAACAGTGATTAGTAAAATATCGTGCCCAAGTAAACGCGATTTACTTGGGCTAGTTGTAGTTGATGACACTGATTATGCGCCTAGTAAGGTTGCCATAGTAATACCGACAGCAAACGACACTGCAGCAGAAATAGCACCTACACCTACATTTTTCTGACGGTTTACTTCATCTGAAATATCACAACCTGATAAAATTATTTTTATGGTGATTAAATGTAAAATGATAAATGCCACTAAACTTACAATCGCGCTAATAGCCCAATAAAGCAGGCTGGCATTAATGTTATCGGCCGCATACGGTGCAATACCTGATGCCGCAGTAATAGCTAAGGCACTGCCTACTAAAAAGCCTGCGTAGCGTACACCTACCGCTAAATTGCCATCAATAATGGCTTGTTGTAAACAATCACCGCTTTTATTGGTACGCTTAAATAATTGTACGCGGTATTGGCTTACAAGCAGTAGTGCAACACTGCCAATAATAAAAGCCGCAATAACGATAGGCAGCCCGTGCCAACCCTCTGTTGCTACCCATAAAAGTGCAGAGCGAATCACAATAGCCACACTTACTACATGACCAAAGTCGATAATAGAGGCCGTTACGTTACCTTTTACAATTTCGTCGTGCAGGCTGACTTTGCGAAGCGCAACCTTATCTTGAAAAAAGTGGCCCAATTTAATCAGTACAATGGCTAATACACCATAGCCTAGCATTTGCAGGGCTTCTTGTTGTAAAGAGGCAGCAAAAGCACCACTGCTCACACCCGTTAATACAATGGCAAGTGCGACTAAGCCTGCCGCAAAGCCAATACCAAAAGCAAAGTTATCGCGTTCTGTTATTTCGTCATTTGCATGAAGGTTTGAAACCCAGCCCTTAATGTATTTTAGGCTTACAAATAACAACACTATAATTGCAAAATCAATCGCCAAAGCTTGTAGCGACCACATAGTTATTCCATTAAATTCGTACATATTTCTAACTCCAACTTATTCTTTACTTACCACGGCTCACGCCACGAGAGGTTCTGCTACCGCTATTACGTACCGATCCAGAGCTGTTGCTATAACTACTCGAACGCGAGTAACTACTGCGGCTTTTAGGCGGTGTATAACTACTGCGGCTTAAACCCGAGGCACCCGATTTTTTGCTCGCATAAGGGCTAGTAAACTGCTTGCCTTGGCGCTGGTACGATTGACGCGTACGCGTTTCTAACGCACTTTGCGTTTTAATTTGTTTAGGGCTTGAGTAACGATAGCGGCCGTAATCGTTGTAATAGCTATATTTACGGCGGCTGCTCCAACGCCCATATTCAACACGGTCAAATACATCGCCTAAAATACGGTACATGCCATACCACTGCCAAAAGCTAATACCATTACTATTCGTTTGCCAGTTACCGTAATTAGGGTTGCCCACCAATTGATTACCTTCGCCTGCGCCCTCTGCCTCTTGACTAATAGCACCAACGCGCGCAAGGCTGCCCTTAGACATATCGGCTAGCATATTAATCGGGTCAGTTAACGCGTCAGAAAACAGCGTAGGCTTAGCCGCCTCACGTAGTAAATCAATACTGTGTAGCGTGTCTTCGTAGGGAGGAATTAAATAAGTGCCTTTAATATCTTTAAGTCGTTGTGTTAAACCACTGTAAAGTGCACCCTGCCTTGTAGCATCAAGGGTAATTACATCAACAACCTGACTCAGTTCTGGCTGTTGCTGTTTAAGGAGTTTGCCATATTCTTTAAGCAATACAGCATTACGTATAGTGCCATTATCAAGCGCAGTACCAAGCTGTGCAAGCTCAACATCTGCCTTTTTAATAGACTCTTGAATTGTTTGTTGTAGTTGCTCTTCTTTAGATTGACAACCCATAAGCACTGCAAACAAACAAAACAGGCTCATAAGTTTCCAAGCTTTTATATTCGACATTCATGTCACCTGATTTAATAAATAACCGCATTAGTCTTACACAGGTCACTTATTAAGCCAAGAATGAAATTGCAACAAAGTAAGTCTGCCTAAAATAAAATAACCAGCTATAGTTACTCCATGAATTTAAACACATTCTTTTACTTACTCATTTAGTAAGTAACATCAGCGCTACGCGTAAGCCTTCTATTAATAGATAGCACCAATAAGTAATAACTCTTTTAGTAATAGAGCACGGCAGTAAGAAGGGATTTGGCTAAATGTTTCATAGTATTCGTAACAAATTTATTATTATTACAACTTGTCTAATCGTACTAAGCGCTAGTTTTGTTTTTTATTTAGCAATTAATGAGCACGAGGATTTATACCGCCAATCAGTTGAAGAAAACCTCGATGCCATGTCATCAAATATTTCAGATAATTTGTTACGTGTTATGTCGCAAGAGATAGATTTATTTTCTATCACAACTGAGCTTTTGGGGTTAGATAGGTACGAGCACATAAAATTTGTAAATGTCTTTGATAGCAATTGGCAGCTAATACAGTCTTACGTGCACCCTAATTACTTAAAGTACGAGGATTTTACTCCACAGCTACAGGGGATCAAACCGCAAAGCTTGCCCCGTACAGTCAGTGTTACTAACCAAGGCTTAGTTGCCTTAAAAACAATTGGTGAGGAACAGTTCCCTATAGGCTACTTATTAATTGTTCAAGATTTTAATAAGCCCCTTAATGAAAGCAAAGCGAGCTTATTTTATAGTGCGGCCCCTATCGTTATTTTTAGTATCGTGATCACCATCATCATCTCTTTTTGGATATACCAACATTTATTAAGCCCGCTATTAAAACTTTCTAAGTTCACGCAAAAAGTAGAAAAAACAAGAAGCTACCAACTTCAATACCAAGGTTCGGGCAACGATGAAGTATCGCAACTTGGTAAAGATATTAATAACTTACTTAACACTATTAACGCCCAAGTGGTTACTAATCAAAAAAACACCGCACAACTTTTAAAGCAAAAACAATCAATGGAGCACTTAGCTAACTTCGATATATTAACTGGTTTGCCAAATCGTATGTTCATTATGGCCTTACTAAAAGAAGAATTAACACGCTGTAAAAGCAACCATCAAGATTTAGCAATCATGTTTTTCGACGTAGATAGCTTTAAAGGTGTTAACGATACACTTGGCCATGAAACGGGCGACCTACTTTTAAAGGCGGTAGCCAGTAATATCAAAGAGCACTTACGCGAAAATGATGTTATTGCTCGCTTAGGAGGGGATGAGTTTTTAATAATGCTGCGTAATATAAATAATTACACCGACGTTATTAATATTGCGGAGCAAATTATCAACTCAATGCAAACACCTTTTACTATTAATCAGTGGGATATACCCACTGGGGTAAGTATTGGCATTGCCCACGCTAAAGAAGCTGAGTTTGACATTAATACATTAATTAGTAATGCAGACATCGCAATGTATGCCTCAAAAGAAAAAGGGAAAGGATCGTTCACCGTTTTTCATAAAAAGATGCTAGAAAACAGTAAGCGAATGGCTCAAGTTGCTAATTTAATTAGTCATGCAATTGCGCAAAATGAATTTGAAATTGTGTATCAGTTAAAAATAGCCGCCAATGGTGAGACTAATGGCCTTGAAGCACTTATTAGGTGGCAAAGTGAAGAGCTTGGCTTTATTTCACCAGGTGAGTTTATACCCATTGCAGAGCAAGCAGGTAAAATAAAAGCAATCTCGCAGTGGGTTGTCTCTAGGGTATTTCAAGATTTACCCACTTTAAAACAATCTATAGGTAACCATGTACGCGTTTCTTTAAACCTATCGAGCCATGATCTTAAAGATAACCACTTCATTAATGTAGTAAAAAATAAGTTGGTTAAATACAACGTCGACATTGCAAATATCCAGTTTGAAATTACCGAATCAAGCTATCTCGATAATTTTGAAAACTCCAATCAATTCTTTAACCAAATAAAAAAAATGGGCGGCTCTATAGCCCTTGATGATTTTGGAACGGGATACTCATCGCTAAGCTACCTTACAAAAATAGATATCGATACCATCAAAATTGACCGTATGTTTGTTAATCAATTTGACAGCTCAGAAAAGGATGCGGCGGTATTAAAGGCCATACTCGATTTAAGTAAACGCCTAGGTTTAAAAATATGCAGTGAGGGTATAGAAACAGCCAGCCAGGCTAACTACCTGATTAAAAATGGCAGTGATGAAATGCAAGGGTATTATTTTGCAAAACCTGTAGCCCTATCCCACATACCAGCAGCTAAAGCCCAAGCAAAAGAAGCATTTAAAGCGCTAACTTTAAAATAAATCAGCGCTACTAGGGCGTTAGCGTTACAACGGTTAGCTCGTCAGGAATTTTTGTATCAGCAGGTAAATAAGCAACTGCATTTTCTTCTTTCAATAAATACGCAATAATTTCTTTAGCCGAGCTAAATTCGATAGGTGGCTTGCTACGCCCTGTAAATCTCATCTGAGCCCAATAAGCCTGAATCCTAGATTCGGTTAAGCCAACCAACTTTGTATTAAAGTCGATTCGTAACGGGTTTCCGGCAGGTAAATTTATTGCTTTAAATTGACGACTCAACGCGCCGCCCATATAAATATGGCGAATTTGCTGCTTACTCAAAGCCAAGCTTTTATTGGCCGTATTAACAACAATGATCACTTTAGATGTATGGCTATTATCCGCGTAGGCTTGTACGCTAATACACAATAATGACCAAGTAAAAATAAACACCAGTATTATGTGTTTAATCACGTAAGTTAACTTAGAGTGCATCATCAAAATACCCAATCTAAGCCAATAAGGTAAAGATTCGTTTTTCTATTAAAGTTAGTATCCTCAGGGATAACAAAAAAAGAATTATTAACCTCATCGCCCTCTAAAGCAGATACTTCCGCTTTTAACGCCAGATTAGGTAATACATCCCATCGTATACCGAGTGTCCATGTTTTTAGTGAGTCGGGCGCCGATTCTGAAAATACGCTGTTATAGGCCTGTGCCAGCTGATCTAACTCTACACTAACGCCTACAGGGATCTCATTCTGATTAGCGTTAATTTCTACATCGCTATCTGCAAAGGTCAAATGATAAGTAAAAGGTGCATCGTTATAGCCTACGGTTAAGTAATAGCTTTGTATAATCGGAATTATATCTAGCTGTGTTTTAATCTTTACCCACTCACCTCTAAAAAAATAATCTAAATTATCATAAATAACACCAAGCTGATCTGCATGTGCACTGCCCTGTGTCGTCAGTGACGCTGCACTTAGGCTAAAATTAAAATTCTCTAAAGTATCTTGTAATTGGTTAATCGATTTAAGATCTAGCGCTATATTACCGTTATACCTTGAAGCTCTAAACTCTATATTTTCAATGTTCAACTTCCCTATAACACCCACTAAATTATCTACCTCAAAGCCTGTTTTAAAAGGGCCTATACCAATACTTCCCGACTCTTCGCCGTAGTATCCTTCAATACTGATATCAAAGTCATCTGAGCCAAATTTGTAAAAAACATCAACACCATTAAATGTTTTAAATAAATACGTGTCGTAAACTTGTTGTGGCGGATTGATCCATGGGTAGGCAAACCCTACATCAGAGAAGTCGCTCATTGTAAAAAATGGGGTGCGCAGCTTACCGACTTTTATCTGCAAATTGGTTGTCGGTGTATAAGTCAAATACAGCCATTCAAGTCCACTCTCACCAGATACCGTTGTACTATCGGATCTAAGTACCCCTTGTGCTGTCACTGACCAGTTTTTATTAAACTGATACTCAGCTTGAAGACCTATTAAGCTTGATGGTGAAAAGTTAAGAGTGTCGTCGTAACCTCTATATTCGACATCTTTTTCATCTAAGTAACCACCAATAACACGCGCGTAGCCCGAAAAATCAAACTCATCCGATTTAGCTGGTAAATGATGTAGGCCCACGATTAAAACGAATATCTGAAATATTTTATTTCGCATAGACATTCAGCAACCTATATAAAAAAGCGCTGAATATTAAAAAGTAACGACATTTTATAATTCTGCAGAATAATTATTATGAGGTATAACTATAGTCAAACTTAATGAGAGTGGATCAAAATAGTCTGAACTATAAGCTATTATTTTTATACATCTTACTAGATTAGTTAAGTTAAGAGTCTTGGGTGTACTGTAATACCAATTCGCTTAATGGAGTAATCTATTTTGAAGCTTAAAAAAGAATCAATGTCAGTAAAAACTCACTATTTAGCTGTTATAAATTAGAGTCCTTAAAAGTAGATAGCGACACTTCCATACCCTTAAAATAATTGATACCAACCCTTACACAAAGGGGCTACGCTTTAGAGAAGGAAATGCTGGATATAACTTTTCTGCAGACGTAAAAAAACCCAACTATTGCAAGTCGGGCTTTCTTGTATTTGGCGCC
>NZ_PNCT01000108.1:0-480 GCF_005887365.1 Pseudoalteromonas sp. S3785
GGTTACGTCGTTACTTGAACCTGGGCTGGTTAACTCAAGCGTTGGCGCAATGGTGTCTACTTCTCCTGAGCCAGTGGCTGTGGCTTCATTGCCAGCGGCATCGCTTACGCTTGCACTTACGCTGTAGCTGCCCTCAGCAAGCACTTGTGAGGCGGCCACACTCCAGGTGCCATTAGCGCCGAGTGTCGTTGTCACCGTATGCGTCACGTTATTACTATCGGTGATCTCTACCGTTACGGTGCTGCCTTGCGGTGCATTGGCGGTGCCGGTGATCGTTGGGGTTGTATCATTGGTAACAACTAGCTCGTTCACTTCAATCGCTGGCATGGTGGTGTCAATAATACCGGTTTCGGTGGCGCTGCCGATATTACCCAGGCCATCATCTACTTCGGCAGTGACCGTGTATTCGCCTTCAGCTAAAGCACTCGGGGCATCAACGCTCCAGACGCCACCGGTTACGGTCGTATCAACAGTCGTAAT
>NZ_PNCT01000109.1:0-5290 GCF_005887365.1 Pseudoalteromonas sp. S3785
GCTTTAGCACGGGCAATAGCAGCAGCTACGGCTGACTTTTTATCATCAGGTACTGATGATGACTCGCCCTCCGCAGCTTTTTGTTCTTTATATTTACGCGCTTTTTCTTTACGCAGTGCGCGCTCTTTGGCTACTTCACTGTTATCTGGCTCTAGCTCTTCACCTTGCTGTTTTTTCGCTTTGGCGCGGGCTATTGCAGCGGCTACAGCTGATTTTTCATCGCCATCGGATGATTTGCTCTTAACGCGGGCAAGGGCATCTGCTACTTTTTGTTTTTCATCTGGTGTTTTGGCCGCTGGTTTACGTTTATGGCGATTTTGACGTTCTTGTTGCTCGCGCTCTAGGCGCTCTTTACGGGCGTCAAAACGCTCTTTTGCTCTATCGGCTTTAATTTTTTCGGCTTGCTGCTCTTTTATTTCTACTTTTGCTACGCGGTAATATTGCACCAATGGAATTTCGCTTGGGCATACATACGCACACGCGCCACATTCAATACAATCAAATAGGTTGTGTTCTTGTAATTTGTCGTATTCTTTTGATTTTGCAAACCATTGTAATTGCTGTGGTAATAACGAAGCAGGGCAGGCATCTGCACAGGCACTACAGCGTATACAGGCTTTTTCAGGCCCAGGCTCTGCCAGCTCTTTATGATCGGGCGCTAAAATACAGTTGGTGGTTTTAATTACCCCAATACGTACCGTAGGCAAGGTAAAGCCCATCATCGGTCCGCCCATGACAACGCGCTGCTGTGGTACGGGTGAAAAACCTTGGCAATCTAGCAGGTGCTTAACTTCAGTGCCTAGTAATGCCCATACATTACCCGCATTATGAATAGTGTTACCCGTTACTGTAACAACGCGTTCAATAAGCGGTTTACCTTCGTATACGGCTTGTTGTACAGCAAACAAAGTACCGGTATTGTGCACTAAAATACCAATATCGGCCGGAATACCGCCGCTAGGTACTTCACGGTTTGTGAGTAATTTAATTAATTGTTTTTCGCCACCCGAAGGGTAAACAGTAGGCACTGTTTGAATGACAATATTGGCGTTGTGCTCTGCGGCACTTTTCATAGCTGCAATGGCTTCGGGTTTGTTATCTTCTATACCAACAATACACAGTGTCGGGTTTAGAATTTGTTGCATTAGCTCAATGCCTTGCACTACTTGCTTGGCATGTTCACGCATTAATACATCGTCGGCCGTTATGTAAGGTTCACACTCAACCGCATTAACAATTAAAAACTCAATAGGTTGCTTTATATCGGCTTTTACATAAGTAGGAAAGCCTGCTCCACCCATACCACTTATACCTGCTTGATGAATAATATCGACTAATTCATCGTGGCTAAGCTCACTTGGGTTAGGGGTAGGAGTCAGTTCGCACCATTGATCCTTGCCATCAGGCTCAATAATAATACTTAGCTCAGGTAGAGCCGATGGATGCGCCGAAGGCACAGGGCTAATATCTGTTATTGTGCCAGAGCTGGGCGCATGTACAGGCACAGACCAATTCGCAACAGGCACGGTAAGTGCTTGACCTTTTAATACCTGTTGGCCTTTTTCTACAATTAACTTACCGTTAGCACCTATGTGCTGTTTAATTGGTACAACTAACTTATCTGGCAGAGGGAGCCTAGCAATACGCGCACTGTTAGAGAGTGTTTTTTGTTGTGGTGGATGCACGCCGCCCGGGAATGCCCAAACGGTGCCTTTTTTAATTTGTTCAAGTAACTTTTCCACTCAAACCTCTAATCTATTTGCGTGACAGGAATAGCATCAAGTTGCCATTTCCAGTTTTGTTTTGTTTCGGCTACAGGCAGCATATCAATGCAATCTACAGGGCAGGGCTCTACACATAAATCGCAGCCGGTACACTCTTCAATTAATACAGTGTGCATTTGGCGTGTTGCACCAACAATGGCATCAACAGGGCATGCCTGGATACACTTAGTACAGCCTATGCACTCGTCTTCGCGAATATAGGCAACTGTTTTGATCGGCTCTGCTTGCTCACCACCGGCAAGCGGTTTAGGCTCAACGCCCATTAAATCGGCCAGCTTTTTAACCGTTGCTTCACCGCCTGGCGGGCATTTATTAATTTCATCCCCGTTGGCAATTGCCTCAGCATAAGGGCGACAGCCCGGATAGCCACACTGGCCACACTGAGTTTGTGGTAAAATGGTATCTATTTGCTCAACAATTGGGTCGCCTTCTACACGAAAGCGAATAGCTGCAAAGCCTAAAATAAGTCCAAAAACAAGCGCTAGCGAGCCAAGCGCTATCAAGGCATACATTAAGGTCATATTAAAACTTCACTAATCCGGTAAAACCCATAAACGCCATTGACATTAAGCCGGCGGTTATCATGGCTATTGAGGCGCCTTTAAACGGGGTGGGAACATCTGCAGCAGCAAGGCGTTCGCGTAGCGCTGCAAATAATACAAGTACTAATGAAAAGCCAACGGCTGCGCCAAAACCATATACAGCAGATTGTAAAAAGGTGTGATCTTCTTTTATGTTAAGAAGCGCAACACCTAATACCGCACAGTTAGTGGTGATCAGCGGTAAAAATATACCTAATAAACGGTATAAAGTAGGGCTAGTTTTACGCACAACCATTTCGGTAAATTGCACCACAACGGCAATCACTAAAATAAAGCTCATGGTACGTAAAAATTCGATGTCTAGCGGCGCTAAAATATATTGATTAACTAAATAGCTTGTAACAGAGGCAAGAGTAAGCACAAACGTGGTTGCTAAAGACATGCCAATTGCGGTATCAAGCTTGCCTGATACACCCATAAATGGACATAAGCCTAAAAATTGTACTAATACAAAGTTATTAACTAGAACGGTTCCAATCAATAACAAGACATATTCTGTCATGTGTGCCTCGCGCTATTAAAATCCCGTGTATTATCCTTTTTTCTGCCCCGATAAACAACATATGCGAGTCGTTATCAGTTAAATAAACACGGTAAAATAATTAAGCGATCACAAAGCTGTAAAATTTATGTGATTTTAAAGTAAGTGAAAAATTAAACAGTTAAAACACAAAAAGAGCAACATGTGCTCTTTTTGTGTTTTTTAAGCAGGGCTTAAATGTCTTTTGGTTTTTCTATGTAATAACCTTGCACGCCATCTAGGCATAAGGTTTCTACTATGTGTTTTTCTTCTTGGCTTTCAACGCCCTCTGCAAACACACTCACGCCAATGCGGTGGGCTAAATCAACCATTAGGCGCATAAAGTATTGATTATTTTTATCATCTTCTAGACCGCGCGTGTAACTTGCATCCATTTTAATAAAGTCGGGTTTTAAATCACGGAAAAACTTAAACGAGGTTAACCCTACACCAAAGCGTTCAACCGTTACACGAGCCCCTACGCGATGCACCATATCAATAAAGCGTTTACTGGCTTTAATATTTTGCTGTAGGCCAAATTCACTTACTTCAAATACTAATTTAGAGGCTATATGCGTATCTTTTAATAAGCGGCGTTCTAACCAAATAACAAATTGATCGTTATGTGCACTTGAGGCGGTCACGTTCAGGCCAAAAAACTTTTCAGACAGGTTGCGGCTTTTAATTTTTTCAAGTGACGAGTCAATAATCAAGCGGTCAATTTCTATGGCCATGTCGAGCTTTTCAGCCATGGCTAAAAATGAGGCAGTAGGAAGCACTTGGTTATCTTCGGTTTTAAAACGTACTTGGATCTCTGCATAAGCCTTAATGCTTTTACCCAGCGGCATAATATTTTGCATTACTAAGTGAACACGTTTTGATTCAATTACTTCGTTAATCACTTTGCGCCAGTTTTGGTTACCAAACCCAGCACTTACATTATTGACTAAATCGGTTTCGCGCTGCACATGCCATGCATTTACTTGCTTAGATTGCGCCATGCTCATTGCGTTATCTACAACCGATAATAGCTCGCCCAGCGGTTTGCCTTTTTCGTAGCCCACAATGCCCGTATTAGCCACAGAGCTGAGCTCTTGATTTTGCTGGTATTGAGTAAAGCGCGATTGCAGGTTTTCACCAAAACGCTCTGCTTCTTTAAGTGGGGTATTAGGTAATACTATGGCAAAGTCTGAGCTATTTAGCCTAAATACTTGGCTACCCGTGTAGGTACCACTTATATGTTTAATTATATCGGCCACACCTTTAACGTAGTCATCACCTTTTTGATAGCCACGGCTTTGGTTTATCGATTGCAGCTCACTACAGCGCACAAGCGCTAGCGAGCCAAAGGTACTGCGCTCACTGTTTTCGATGTGCTTTTCGTAATATTCAACAAACATATTACGGTTGCCTAATTCGGTAATCACATCTTTGTAGGCTTCTTGCTTAATGCTTAGGGCAGCGTTTTGAATATCATCATTTTTATTTTTTAAAAAATGCGAAAGGCGATTAAAGCTAGGGACTAAATCTTTACCTAGCTTTTTCATTTTACTGGCATCAAGCGCGGTGTTTAAGTCGTCACCAATTTGATTTTGGTTAATGTAAATGTCTATTACATCGGCAACGGTCATGCTGATATTTTTATTTAAGCTATGAAAAATAGACTTCATTAATACGATCGGAATAATCACTAACAACGCTGAGATAAAAATAACAATAAACAGTGAAGTTTGAAGTTGTTGGGCTAAACGCTCTATATTGAGAGTAAATTCTACTTTTATGTCTGCGGCGTCGTTAACTGCAAATTGCGGGCGAACTGAATTAAAGCTAGATTGAATAAACTCAGCAAACATGGGCAGCTGGGTAGGGGAGTTAACTGAAAATACTTCAGCCCCTTGGTAGTCTCTTAGTATAAAGTTTGAAAACGTTTTACCATCGGCTATCGCTTTTTTTATACTTTCAGGCGAAATCTCGTCGCTTGTTAAGCTGTTAATGTAGTGTGTTACACTGGTTTGTGCCGAAGTTTGTGCTTCACTTACTGCATTATTAAAGCTTACAGATATGAAGTAGCTTCCAGCCGCAACACATACAAGCCAAGACAGGATTTGTATAAAAATAAGTTTTTTAAAGCCAGCCATGTTATCAATCTTTTAATAGTTCAAAAGGAAAGGAATCAAGTCCTTGATCATTCAACTAATAGCAACACATTAGAATAGATATTATGTTTTAGTTATAAAGCAGAAGAGTAGTGGAAAATTACTGAAATGTCTATGAAATTCTTATGATTGGCTCCCCCTCCCCGACTCGAACGGGGGACCTGCGGATTAACAGTCCGTCGCTCTAACCAACTGAGCTAAGATCCAAACACCGGCGTGTATGTAAAG
>NZ_PNCT01000011.1:0-93807 GCF_005887365.1 Pseudoalteromonas sp. S3785
CGTTAGTGATTGCTGCAGTTAATGTAGTTTTACCGTGGTCAACGTGGCCGATTGTACCAACGTTTACGTGCGGTTTTACGCGTTCAAACTTTTCTTTTGCCATCTTAAAAAATTCCTAATTAAGAAATTAAAGCCTGACTCACTATTGAGCCAGACGAGCTAAAATCATATAACAGCGCGAGCTGAAATTATTGTATCTGCAACCTGTTTAGAGGCTTCAGCATACTTCAAAAACTCCATAGAGTAAGAAGCACGGCCCTGTGTTGCAGATCGTAAAGCAGTTGCATAACCAAACATTTCAGAAAGAGGAACTTGGGCATTAACTTGCTTAAGTCCACCTATTGCATCTTCCATGCCTTCGATTATGCCGCGACGACGGTTAAGGTCGCCAACTACATCACCCATGTTTGAGTCAGGAGTGATTACTTCAACCTTCATCATTGGCTCTAAAAGTACAGGGTCAGCTTTAAGCGCCCCCGCTTTCATTGCCATTGAACCTGCAATCTTAAATGCCATTTCATTCGAGTCTACATCATGGAATGAACCATCATATAGAGTCGCTTTAACGCCAAGTAAAGGGTAGCCAGCCAGTACACCCTGAGACATTTGCTCTTGGATACCTTTGTCTACCGCAGGGATAAATTCTTTAGGAACCGAACCACCTACAGTTTCGTTAACGAACTCATACGTCGGCGCTTCATCTTCCGAAATATCCATCGGTTCAAGTTTAACCCAGACGTGACCATACTGACCACGACCACCTGATTGACGTACAAACTTCCCTTCAACTTCAACAGTTGAACGGATAGCTTCTCGGTATGCAACCTGCGGCTTACCAACGTTACATTCAACACTGAATTCACGTTTCATACGGTCGACAATGATATCAAGGTGAAGTTCACCCATACCAGAGATTATAGTCTGGCCTGATTCTTCGTCAGTTTGTACACGAAAAGACGGATCCTCTGCCGCTAGTTTACCTAGTGCAATACCCATCTTATCTTGGTCAGCGATTGTGCGAGGCTCAACCGCAACAGAGATAACTGGCTCTGGGAACTCCATACGCTCTAGCGTAATAATAGAGTTCGGATCACACAGTGTCTCACCTGTTGTTACGTCTTTGAGACCAATAGCTGCCGCAATATCGCCTGCGTGCACTTCTTTGATCTCTTCACGTGAGTTTGAATGCATCTGTACGATACGACCAAATCGCTCACGCTTACTTTTAACTGGGTTATAAACCGCGTCACCCTGTTTAACAGTACCAGAGTAAACACGGAAAAAGGTTAAAGTGCCAACAAACGGGTCTGTTGCAATTTTAAATGCAAGTGCAGCAAACGGCGCTTTATCATCAGCTGGACGTTCTTCCTCAGTTCCATTTTCTAGGATACCTTGGATTTGTTTCACTTGTGTTGGTGCAGGCATGTATTCAACAACGCCATCAAGCACAGCTTGAACGCCTTTGTTTTTAAATGCACTACCACACGTAATGGGAACAATTTCGTTCGCTAATGTGCGTTGACGTAAGGCAGATTTAATTTCTGCTTCACTTAACTCTTCACCTTCTAAGTACTTATCCATTAGTTCTTCAGAGGCTTCAGCTGCACTTTCAACTAAATGAGAGTGCCACTCTTGAGCGAGCTCTTGAAGTTCTGCCGGTATTGCCTCATAAGAGAAAGTCATACCCTGGTCCGCTTCGTTCCAGTTAATGGCTTTCATTTTTATAAGGTCAATAACACCTTTAAAGTCGTCTTCAGCGCCAATAGGCAACTGGATTGGAACAGGCGTTGCTCCAAGACGAGATTTCACCTGGTCAACAACCGTTAAGAAGTCAGCGCCAGTGCGATCCATTTTATTTACGAAGATCATTCTCGGAACTTCGTATTTGTTCGCTTGGCGCCAAACTGTCTCAGTTTGCGGCTGTACACCTGATGAAGCACAAAGAACAACTACCGCACCATCAAGTACACGTAAAGAACGCTCTACTTCGATAGTGAAATCTACGTGTCCTGGCGTATCAATAATATTGATTCGATGGTCGTCAAATTGCGCGTCCATCCCTTTCCAGAAACACGTTGTTGCAGCAGAAGTGATTGTGATACCACGCTCTTGTTCCTGCTCCATCCAATCCATAGTTGCGGCGCCATCATGTACTTCACCGATCTTATGGGAAAGACCTGTGTAGAACAGAACACGTTCTGTTGTGGTGGTTTTGCCTGCATCTACGTGAGCTACTATGCCGATATTGCGGTAGCGCTCAAGTGGAGTTGTACGTGCCATATGATCCTCTTAAAGGTTAAGGACAGATTACCAACGGTAATGTGCGAATGCTTTATTCGCTTCAGCCATACGGTGAACGTCTTCACGTTTCTTAACCGCAGTGCCTTTGTTGTCAGCAGCGTCAACGATTTCTTGAGCTAAACGTAAGCCCATAGATTTTTCGCCACGCTTACGTGCAGCGTCTACTAACCAACGCATACCTAATGCGTTGCGACGTA
The DNA here is from genome assembly GCF_005887365.1 of Pseudoalteromonas sp. S3785. Lineage (NCBI taxonomy): Bacteria > Pseudomonadati > Pseudomonadota > Gammaproteobacteria > Alteromonadales > Pseudoalteromonadaceae > Pseudoalteromonas > Pseudoalteromonas sp. S3785. The sequence continues at coordinate 2,499 of NZ_PNCT01000011.1, forward strand.
CTGGACGTACTTCAACTGGAACTTGATAAGTTGAACCACCAACACGGCGAGATTTAACCTCTACCTGTGGACGGATGTTATCAAGTGCAGATTCAAAGATTTCTAGGTGCGACTTGCCTGATTTCTCAGCAGCCACGTCTAGCGCACCATAAACAATTTTTTCAGCAGTAGATTTCTTGCCGTCTAACATTACGATGTTAACGAATTTAGCAAGAAGTTCCGATCCGAACTTAGGATCTGGAAGAATTTTACGTTGACCTATTACGCGTCTTCTAGGCATTTTGTATCTCCGGTTTATTCAGGTTTGTCCTTTTGGAACAATCACCCAAAACAATAATTAATAATATTTAGTGCTTGGCCTTACTAACGGAAAACAATTAGCCTTTAGGGCGTTTTGCACCGTATTTAGAACGAGCTTGACGACGGTCGCTAACGCCTGCACAGTCAAGTGCACCACGTACAGTGTGAAAACGCACACCTGGTAAATCTTTAACACGACCACCACGGATTAGGATTACACTGTGCTCTTGAAGGTTATGACCTTCACCACCGATGTATGATGTTACTTCGAAACCGTTAGTTAAACGTACACGAGCTACTTTACGTAACGCTGAGTTTGGTTTCTTAGGTGTAGTTGTATATACGCGAGTACATACACCACGCTTTTGCGGACACGCTTTAAGCGCAGCTGAGTTACTTTTAGTAACCTTGCTACGACGTGGCTTACGCACTAGCTGGTTAATAGTTGCCATTTAAATAGCTCCTGAAATTAAAATTACTACTGAAAAAAATAAAAAAATCCGCCCTTTTTACAAGCTTGTAACATACATGCAAGTAAATGGGTGGCGGAATTTTAATGAGCAAAGTTTAACCTGTCAACCTAAACTCATCGTAAGACAGTAGATAACTGTCTTACGATTTATTAATCTGTTGATTAATAAGAGTTTATTGATTTCCAGATAAATCTGCGTTCAGAGCATCTGTTAGTGCTTGAGTTGCCTCTTCTGCACTTACTGTTTGCTCTTCAACAACTTCACCCTGCTTGCGGCGAGCCATACGGTCTTGGTGATACGCAAAGCCAGTACCGGCTGGGATCAGACGACCCACAATTACGTTTTCTTTCAGACCACGAAGCTCATCGCTCTTACCATTCACGGCGGCATCTGTAAGAACACGTGTTGTTTCTTGGAAAGACGCTGCTGAGATGAAAGATTCTGTTGCAAGTGATGCTTTCGTGATACCCATAAGTTGTATTTCAAACTTCGCTGGGATCTTACCTTGTTTTTCAAGGTCACGATTAGCGATATTAACGCGAGCTACTTCAATTTGCTCACCCGCTAAGAACTCAGTATCACCGCCGTCAAGGATGGTACATTTACGTAGCATCTGACGAATAATTGTTTCAATGTGCTTATCATTGATCTTAACGCCCTGCAAACGGTAAACCTCTTGCACTTCGTTAACAATGTAGTTAGCAACATGAGTCACACCACGTAGGCGTAAGATGTCATGTGGTGATTCAGGACCATCGGCGATAACTTCACCTTTAGACACTTGCTCACCTTCAAACACGTTAAGTTGACGCCACTTAGGAATCATTTCTTCGTAATGATCGCCTTCAGCAGGTGTAATAACTAAACGTTTCTTACCTTTAGTCTCTTTACCGAAGCTAATTGTACCTGTGATTTCAGCTAAGATAGCTGGATCTTTTGGCTTACGTGCTTCAAATAAGTCGGCTACGCGTGGTAGACCACCCGTGATATCACGAGTTTTCGAACCTTCTTGCGGAATACGTGCAAGTACGTCACCTGGGTTTGCTGTAACGCCATCTGTCACTTCAATCGTAGTGAATGAAGGTAGACGTGTTTCCTGCAAGCCGCGCTCTTCACTTTCGATGATAAGCTTAGGCTCTTTCGCATTTACTTTAGCAAGGTCTTTAACAACTACACGGGTTAAGCCGGTTAGTTCATCAGTTTGTGCTTCCGTATTTGAGTCATCAACATCGCTGAACGAGATTTTTGACTTATGCTCAAGAACGATTGGGTGACTATGCGGGTCCCAAGTAGCAACGATGTCGTTACCTTGAACTTCTGCATTGTCTTGTACTGTTAGTACCGCACCGTAAGGTACTTTATAACGCTCTTTTTCACGACCGAAGCTATCAATGATAGTGATTTCAGTTGAACGTGAAGTAATTACAATCTTACCGTCGGTATTAAGTACATACTTAGCGTTATGTAATTTTAACGTACCGTCAGTTTTAACTTGTACATTGTTTTCAGCTGATGCTCTTGATGCCGCACCACCGATGTGGAATGTACGCATCGTAAGCTGTGTACCCGGCTCACCGATTGATTGTGCCGCGATAACACCTACTGATTCACCTGCGTTGATGATATGACCACGTGCAAGGTCACGACCATAACACTTAGCACATACACCAAAGTCGTTATCACATGTGATAACAGAACGTACGCGAACTTCATCTACTGAGTGCTCTTCTAAAAGGTCACACAGTTTTTCATCAAGCATTACATTACGCTCTACTAATACAGTGTCTGTATTAGGAATAAGCACAGGCTCAGCAACAACACGACCTAGTACACGTTCACGAAGCGCTTCTACAACGTCACCACCTTCAATAAGCGGTTTCATTGTTAAGCCATCTTCTGTGCCACAGTCATCTTCGTTGATTACCAAATCTTGTGCAACGTCTACTAGACGACGCGTTAGGTAACCTGAGTTAGCTGTTTTAAGTGCTGTATCGGCAAGACCTTTACGCGCACCGTGCGTTGAGATGAAGTACTGTAGTACGTTTAGACCTTCACGGAAGTTAGCCGTGATTGGCGTCTCGATGATTGAACCATCTGGACGTGCCATTAGACCACGCATACCTGCTAGCTGACGGATCTGAGCGGCACTACCACGAGCACCTGAGTCGGCCATCATAAACACTGAGTTAAATGACGGTTGCTCTTCTTCTTCACCTTTAGCATTGATAACCGTGTCTTTTGACAAGTTGGCCATCATTTCACGTGATAAGTTTTCATTTACACGTGACCAGATATCGATAACTTTGTTGTACTTTTCACCAGCCGTTACAAGACCTGATTGGAATTGTTGGTTGATTTCAGTTACTTCAGCTTCAGCTGATTCAATGATTGATGCTTTAACTGGTGGGATAACTAAGTCATCGATACCAATTGAAACACCTGACTTCATTGCGTAGTGGAAACCGGTGTACATAACTTGGTCAGCAAACACAACAGTGTCTTTAAGACCTAGACGACGGTAACACTCGTTTAATAAGCCAGAAATCTGCTTTTTACCTAATGCTTGGTTGATTGACTCAAACGGCATACCTTTAGGTAAAATTAGAGACAGAATTGCACGACCAACAGTAGTGTCGATAAGCGTTACAGTGTCTTCAACAACACCTGCTTCGTTAGTGATTGACTGACTAATACGCACTTTAACGCGTGCGTGAAGTTCTGCGTTACCACTACGGTATGCTTTTTCTGCTTCTTTAGGATCTTTAAATACAATGCCTTCGCCTTTCGCATTAATGCGATCGCGCGTCATGTAGTAAAGACCTAATACAACATCCTGTGAAGGAACGATGATTGGCTCACCATTCGCTGGAGATAGAATGTTGTTAGTAGACATCATTAGTGCACGAGCTTCTAACTGAGCTTCAAGCGTTAACGGTACGTGTACCGCCATTTGGTCACCATCGAAGTCGGCGTTGTAAGCCGCACAAACTAATGGGTGTAAATGGATTGCTTTACCTTCAATTAGTACAGGTTCGAACGCTTGGATACCTAAACGGTGAAGTGTAGGTGCACGGTTAAGTAGTACTGGATGTTCACGAATTACCTCGTCTAGTACATCCCATACTTCCGCTACTTCGCGCTCTACCATTTTCTTAGCAGCTTTGATTGTCGTAGCCATGCCGCGACGCTCTAATTTGCCATAGATGAATGGTTTGAATAGCTCAAGTGCCATCTTCTTAGGAAGACCACATTGGTGAAGCTTAAGTGTAGGACCAACCGTGATTACAGAACGGCCAGAGTAATCTACACGCTTACCAAGTAAGTTCTGACGGAAACGACCTTGCTTACCCTTGATCATATCAGCAAGAGATTTAAGCGGACGCTTGTTAGAACCTGTAATTGCACGACCACGACGACCGTTATCAAGTAACGCATCTACCGCTTCTTGTAACATACGTTTTTCGTTGCGTACGATAATATCTGGTGCAGCTAAATCTAATAGACGCTTAAGACGGTTATTACGGTTAATAACACGACGGTAAAGGTCATTTAGATCAGATGTCGCAAAACGACCACCGTCTAGTGGTACTAATGGACGTAAGTCAGGTGGCAATACTGGAAGTACTGTCATGATCATCCACTCAGGGTTATTACCTGATTGGTGGAACGATTCCATTAACTTAAGACGCTTAGTGATCTTTTTACGCTTAGTTTCAGAGTTAATTGTTGGTAACTCTTCACGCATTTCTGCAATTAGTTGGCCAAGATCAAGTTCACGAAGCAAGTCTAATACTGCTTCTGCACCCATCTTCGCTTCAAACTCATCACCGTGCTCTTCAAGCGCATCTAAGTATTCTTCTTCACCTAATAGTTGACCACGCTCAAGCGTTGTCATACCAGGCTCAGTTACTACGAATGATTCGAAGTAAAGAACACGTTCAATATCACGAAGTGTCATATCAAGCATTAAGCCAATACGAGACGGTAATGATTTTAAAAACCATATATGTGCTACTGGGCTCGCAAGGTCGATATGACCCATACGATCACGACGCACTTTTGTAAGTGTAACTTCAACGCCACACTTCTCACAGATCACACCACGGTGTTTAAGGCGTTTATATTTACCACATAAACACTCATAATCTTTCACTGGGCCGAAAATACGGGCACAGAATAAGCCATCGCGCTCAGGCTTGAAAGTACGGTAGTTAATAGTCTCAGGTTTCTTTACTTCACCGTATGACCATGAACGAACCATGTCTGGTGAAGCAAGACCAATGCGAATTGCATCGAATTCTTCGGTCTTATTTTGTTGCTTCAGAAACTTAAGTAAGTCTTTCACCTTAGCTCTCCTGTCGGAGTTAATCTTGAGGGCGGATAACCTCGCCCCTACATTCTATTCAGCCGTAACAGATGCTGCAGGGTTAACTGCAGCATCTAATTGGCTTAATTTTCTTCCAACTCGATGTTGATACCCAGTGAACGGATTTCTTTCAACAATACGTTGAACGATTCTGGCATACCTGGTTCCATCTTATGGTTACCATCAACGATGTTTTTATACATCTTAGTACGACCGTTCACGTCATCCGATTTCACTGTTAGCATTTCTTGTAGCGTGTAAGCAGCACCGTAAGCTTCAAGTGCCCATACTTCCATCTCACCAAAACGCTGGCCACCGAACTGTGCTTTACCACCCAGCGGCTGCTGAGTAACAAGGCTGTAAGAACCAGTTGAACGTGCGTGCATCTTATCGTCAACCAAGTGGTTAAGTTTAAGCATGTACATGTAACCTACAGTTACTTGACGTTCAAACTGATCGCCAGTACGGCCATCATAGAGTGTAACCTGACCACTTCTTGGGTATCCACCAAGCTCTAGCATGTCTTTGATTTCGTCTTCTTTAGCGCCATCAAATGCAGGTGTAGCGATTGGTAAACCACCTTTTAAGTTATCAGCTAAACGACGAATTTCATCATCAGAGAAGCTAGCAATATCTACTTCTTGACGAGATTCACCGATTTCGTAAGCTTGCTTGATGAATTCACGTAGCTCGTGTAGCTCACGTTGCTCCTTCATCATTTCCTCTAAGCGCTCACCAATACCACGTGCAGCTAGACCCATATGTGTTTCAAGGATCTGACCGATGTTCATTCGTGATGGTACACCTAGTGGATTTAGTACGATATCTACCGTACGACCTTTATCATCGTATGGCATATCTTCTACTGGTACGATAGTCGAGATAACACCTTTGTTACCGTGACGACCCGCCATTTTATCACCCGGTTGGATACGACGTTTAACAGCTAGGTATACTTTAACAATCTTAAGTACGCCTGGTGCTAAGTCATCACCTTGAGTAATTTTACGACGTTTGTTTTCAAACTTCTTATCGTATTCAGCTTTAAGCTCATCGTACTGTGCAGCTAGTTGCTCAAGTTCAGCTTGCTTGTCTTCTTGTGCAAGACTTTGAGTAAGTAGCTTTTCAGCATTTAGTGACGCTAAGTTGTCTTCATCGAAGCCTGCTGAAGCTAGTAGCTTGCGAGCACGGTCTAAAACACCGGCTTCTAGAATACGGAACTCTTCATTGAAGTCTTTCTTCGCTTCGCGAAGCTGCATGTCTTCAACTTCTAACGCACGCTTATCTTTTTCAACACCATCACGGGTGAAAACTTGTACGTCAATTACAGTACCAGTTACAGAGTTTGGTACACGTAAAGAGCTGTCTTTAACGTCAGACGCTTTTTCGCCGAAGATAGCACGTAGTAGCTTTTCTTCAGGTGTTAATTGCGTCTCGCCTTTCGGAGTCACTTTACCTACTAGGATATCGCCGCCTTTAACTTCAGCACCAATATAAACAACGCCTGATTCATCAAGCTTGCCTAGCGCAGACTCACCCACATTCGGGATATCTGCAGTGATCTCTTCAGGACCTAATTTAGTATCACGGGCAACACACTGTAGTTCTTGAATGTGGATAGTCGTTAGACGATCTTCTTCAACTACGCGCTCTGATAGTAAGATTGAATCCTCGAAGTTATAACCGTTCCATGGCATGAATGCCACGCGAAGGTTTTGACCAAGGGCTAAGTCACCTAAGTCAGTCGAAGGACCATCTGCTAACACGTCACCACGAGTAACCGGTTCACCAACCATGCATGTTGGTTTTTGGTTAATACATGTATTTTGGTTAGAACGTGTGTATTTAGTAAGGTTGTAAATGTCGATGCCCGCTTCACCAGGAATACGCTCATCATCATTTACATTTACAACGATGCGGCTAGCATCGGCGTACATTACATCACCACCACGCTTAGCAACAATCGTTACACCAGAGTCTTTCGCTAGTGTTAACTCAATACCAGTACCTACTAACGGCTTATCCGCTTTCAATGTTGGTACTGCTTGACGTTGCATGTTTGAACCCATCAATGCACGGTTAGCATCATCGTGTTCTAGGAACGGGATAAGTGCTGCCGCTACAGAGATCACCTGTTGTGGTGATACATCCATATATTGCTGATCCATGCGGCCCATAAAGGTTGATTCACCTTTGTGACGACACGGGATAAGTTCATCAACAAACTCATTGGTTTCGGTTAAGTTTGAGTTCGCCTGTGCGATAACAAACTGACCTTCTTCAATGGCTGATAAATAATCAACTTCATCAGTTACTACACCATCTACCACTTTACGGTAAGGTGTTTCTAAGAAACCGTAATCATTTGTACGTGCGTACGTAGATAACGAGTTAATTAGACCGATGTTTGGACCCTCAGGAGTCTCGATTGGACATACGCGACCGTAGTGAGTTACGTGAACGTCACGTACTTCAAAGCCAGCGCGCTCACGTGTTAGACCGCCCGGACCTAATGCAGAAATACGACGCTTATGCGTTACTTCTGATAGCGGGTTATTTTGGTCCATAAACTGTGATAACTGAGACGAACCGAAGAACTCTTTAACCGCTGCCGAAATAGGCTTAGCGTTAATAAGATCTTGTGGCATGATCGCGTCAAGGTCACCTAAGCTTAAACGCTCACGTACAGCACGTTCTACACGTACTAGACCAACACGGAATTGGTTCTCAGCCATTTCGCCAACACTACGGATACGACGGTTGCCTAAGTGGTCAATATCATCAACATCGCCTTGACCGTTACGAATAGCAATTAATACTTTCATAACAGATACGATGTCTTCTTTGCTTAATGTGCCAGGGCCTGTGTCTGTATCATAACCAACACGGCTATTGAACTTCATACGACCTACAGTAGATAAGTCATAACGTTCTTCTGAGAAGAATAGGTTCTCAAATAAGGCTTCAGCCGCGTCTTTCGTCGGTGGCTCGCCTGGGCGCATCATGCGGTAAATTTCTACTAATGCTTCTAAACGGTTGCTTGATGAGTCAATATTTAATGTATTTGACATGTAAGCGCCGCTGTCCACTTCATTGATGTATAACGTATCAATTTTAGTGTGACCTGCTTTAACCAATTCAGCCATCAACTCTAGCGATAGCTCGTCATTAGCGTTTGCAATAACTTCACCTGTTGACTCATCAACATAGTTTTTAGCTACAATACGGCCAATGATGTACTCATGTGGTACTTCTAATTGATTAATGCCTTTTTTCTCGATGCTCTTGATGTGGCGTGCCGTAATACGACGACCGCTTTCAACCAGTACTTCACCGTCTTCGCCTTTGATATCAAAAGCGGCAGTTTCACCACGTAAACGTGAAGGCACAAGTTCCATAAGAACTTTACCGTCAGTTACTTCAAACGCAGTGGTGTCGAAGAACATATCTAGGATTTCTTCGCTAGAGTACTCAAGTGCACGTAAAATAATAGACGCCGGTAATTTACGACGACGGTCTATACGTACATATAAGTTATCTTTTGCATCAAATTCGAAGTCTAACCATGAACCACGGTAAGGAATAACGCGTGCGTTATATAATACTTTACCCGATGAATGGGTTTTACCGCGGTCGTTATCAAAGAATACACCAGGGCTACGGTGTAGCTGAGAAACGATAACACGCTCTGTACCATTGATTACAAAAGTACCGGTATCAGTCATGAGCGGAATTTCGCCCATGTAAACTTCTTGCTCTTTAATGTCTTTAACTGTGCCTGGAGCTTCTTTGTCCATAACTACAAGACGCAGTTTCACGCGAAGTGGAGCAGAATAAGTCACACCGCGAATTTGACATTCTTTTACATCGAATACTGGCTCACCAATACGATAACTTACGTATTGAAGCTCAGAATTTCCCGAGTAGCTTTTAATAGGGAACACAGAACGGAAGGCTGCTTCCAAACCATGATCGCCATCAGCGTCTGGGACTAAGAATTTTTTAAACGATTCTAACTGTGTCGACAGTAAGAAAGGTATATCCAAAACTTGTGGACGTTTACCAAAATCCTTACGGATACGTTTCTTTTCAGAATAAGAGTAAGCCATGGGGTTCCTCAGCTTGCTGATCTTTGACCCGACCTGTTCTTGTAAGAACAGACTTAACTGGCATCTATGCCAAGATTTACAACATTTAATTGTTGTTCTAATTAACTCCGCCCCTGCAACACTAGCAAACTATAAAGCGTTGAAAGTAAAGAGAAAATCAGATTTTATTTGAGCTACAGGAATACATAACTCTATAGCGCAAAAAGGCCGGTGATTAAATAATCACCAGCCCTTGCCTGATTACTCAGGCAGCGAACCTAGCGTGAGCTAGATTACTTAACCTCAACTTCAGCACCAGCTTCAGTAAGGTCTTTTTGAAGTGCTTCAGCTTCTTCTTTAGATACACCTTCTTTGATAGGTGCAGGAGCAGCTTCAACAAGCGCTTTCGCTTCTTTAAGGCCTAGGCCAGTTGCGCTACGTACAGCTTTGATTGCCGCAACCTTGTTAGCGCCAGCGCCAGTAAGGATTACGTCAAATTCAGTTTTCTCTTCAGCAGCTTCAGCAGCAGGACCTGCTACCATAGCAGCTGCAGCAGTTACGCCGAATTTTTCTTCCATTGCTTCAACAAGAGCAACAACGTCCATTACTGACATTTCAGCAATCGCGTCAAGGATTTGGTCTTTAGTTACAGACATTACAAATTTCCTAATAATTAACGGACTCTAGGTCCAAATAAATTTTACACCGAAAGGGAGGTTAAACAGCTTAAAATTAAGCAGCTTGCTCTTCTTTCTGTACACGTACTGCTTCAATTGTTTTACACAATTTGCCAGCAGACGCTTCTTTCATAGCGCTCATTAAGCGTGCAACAGCTTCATCGTATGTAGGTAATGTAGCAAGCATTGCTGCATCTACAACATTTCCTTCAAAAGCGGCCGTTTTAACTTCGAATTTCTCATTCTTTTTCGCGAAATCTGAGAAGATACGCGCAGCAGCACCTGGGTGCTCTGATGAGAAAGCGATTAAGCTTGGACCAACTAACGAATCAGATAGACATTCAAACTCAGTACCTTCAACAGCACGTTTTGCTAGAGTGTTACGAACAACTTTCATCCATACACCAGCTTCACGCGCTTCTTTACGAAGGGCTGTAATTGCGCCTACTGTTACACCACGAGAATCTGCAACAACTGCAGAAAGAGCACCATTGGCTGCTTCGTTGACTTCAGCAACAATTGCTTTTTTGCCTTGAAGATTTAAAGCCATGGGTGTTACTCCTGGTTTAATGGGTCGCCGACACTCGGCTTCCCTGTTTTACTCTTCCCTACCAAAAAACTGATAGAGATGCTTTTTACGGCGAGAGCCAGAAGAGATTAGGAAAATCTATCTGGGGATTCACACCGTCTACGTAGGTAATATTAAGGCCGAAGCCGCCTACGGTCTTGGACGGAAGCCCAATTTATCGCATCACTCAAGAGCTTAGCGAAATTATGGACTTCAACCCGAATTCTTTACTTGTTAAACAATAAATTATTCAACAAAATGGCGCAAAATTATAGTACAAATTTCACGCCATGTAAACACCTATTAAGCTACAGAAGTGCTTAACGTGTTTTGGTCAACAGCAACACCTGCGCCCATAGTTGTAGAGATGGTTACTTTCTTAACGTAAACACCTTTAGCTTGAGAAGGTTTAGCCTTCTTAAGCGCAACGATTAGAGCTTCAAGGTTTTGTTGAATTTGCTCAGCAGTGAAATCAACCTTACCGATAGTAGTATGGATGATACCATTTTTGTCATTACGGTAACGTACTTGACCTGCTTTCGCATTTTTAACTGCTTCTGCAACGTTAGGCGTTACAGTACCAGTTTTAGGGTTAGGCATAAGACCACGTGGACCTAAGATTTGACCTAGTTGACCAACAACACGCATCGCGTCTGGTGATGCAACAACAACGTCAAAATCCATCTCGCCTTTTTTAACTAGTTCAGCAAGATCTTCCATGCCTACTAATTCAGCACCGGCTTCTTTTGCAGCTTCTGCATTAGCGCCTTGAGTGAATACAGCAACACGAACATCACGGCCAGTACCGTGAGGTAGTACAGTTGCACCACGAACGTTCTGGTCAGATTTACGAGCGTCAATACCAAGGTTAACAGCAACGTCAACACTTTCTACGAATTTAGCTGTTGCTAATTCTTTTAAAAGAGCAACTGCTTCATTGATTTCGTAATCTTTAGTTACTTCCACTTTTTCGCGGATAGTACGCATACGTTTAGTTAATTTAGCCATTTCTTAGTCCTCTACGTTCAAGCCCATCGCACGCGCAGAACCTGCGATAGTGCGAACCGCAGCGTCCATATCAGCCGCTGTAAGGTCAGCTCGTTTTGTCTCAACGATCTCTTCAAGTTGAGCACGAGTTACTGTGCCTACTTTTTCAGTGTTAGGACGGCCTGAGCCTGATTTGATACCAGCAGCTTTCTTAAGTAAGTAAGCAGCAGGTGGCGTTTTCATATCGAACGTAAATGAACGGTCACCGTAAACAGAGATCACTACAGGAACTGGAGCGCCTTTTTCGATAGACTCTGTACGCGCGTTAAACGCTTTACAGAATTCCATGATGTTTACACCGTGTTGACCTAGTGCAGGACCTACTGGAGGACTAGGATTAGCCATACCAGCGGCAACTTGTAGCTTGATTAAAGCTTCAACTTTTTTAGCCATTATAAATACCTCATTTGGTGGGTCTTAGCCTTGTGCGCGCGAGGACGCGTACTCTAACGGCTTCCCAGTTTAAAAATTGGTTTCGTACTTTTTGCGAGCAAAAATAAATTTTTGCCTTAATACAAAAAGGCCGCTGATTATAAGTTAATCAGCGGCCTTTTTCAAGCTTCGTGCCAAAATTTAAGTAAATAAAGGCGAAGCTTTTTTAATCAATTACTTATCTTGTTCAACTTGACCAAATTCAAGTTCAACCGGTGTAGAACGACCAAAAATAAGTACCGACACTTTTACGCGGCTCTTTTCGTAGTCAACTTCTTCAACCACACCGCTAAAGTCAGCAAATGGACCATCAGTAACACGAACAACTTCACCTGGCTCAAATAATGTAGCTGGTTTAGGTGCTTCAGCGTTCTCTTGTAAGCGGTTAAGAATGCGTTCTGCTTCTTTAGAACTAATAGGCGCTGGACGGTCAGACGTACCACCAATAAAACCCATTACACGTTCAGTACTGTTCACTAAGTGCCAGCTTGCATCGTTCATGTCCATTTGTACTAGTACGTAACCTGGGAAGAATTTACGCTCAGATTTACGCTTTTGACCGGCGCGCATCTCAACAACTTCTTCTGTTGGTACTAATATTTCACCAAAGCTCTCTTCAAGACCTTCGATTTTAATGTGCTCTGATAACGTTTGCGCTACACGCTTTTCGTAACCAGAGAATGCTTGTACAACGTACCAGCGTAATTTAATTTCTTTGTTCTCATCCGACATGGGATCAGATCTCCAATCCAGTTAAAAAGCCTACAGCGCGGAATAAAATGCCATCTAATCCCCAAAGGATAAGCGCCATAATCACTGTTGCAACCATTACGATTAATGTCGTGTGGGTAGTTTCTTGACGCGTTGGCCAAACAACTTTGCGTACTTCAATGCGTGCTTCTTTAGCAAATGCTAAAAAGTCACGGCCTTTAGCGGTTTGCGAGGCAATACCTAAACCTGCTGCTATAGCAACCACAACGCCAATTGCACGTAGTAATACAGACTGATCTGCAAACATGTGATTACCAACAACTGCGCCTGCAAGTAGCGCGATTGCTACTAACCACTTTACCGACTCCATCGCACTTGATGGTGTTTCTACATTCGTGCTCATAATATTATTACCTTAACTACAGACACAACAACCCTACACAACGGCAGGGTTAATCCATTAAAATCTAAACTTAAAAACAGACTTATTTAAACCGATTTTTAACCCCAGACTTACTCAACTTATGAGTAAAAATGGCAGGGGCGGAGAGATTCGAACTCCCAACCGTCGGTTTTGGAGACCGCTGTTCTACCAATTGGAACTACGCCCCTGCAAAGTGGATGCCTATTATACTTACGCAAATCATTAACACAAGCCTAAAAGATACCCACTTAGCAAAATCTCTTTAATGCACTAATAAATCCATCTTAACATTGATTAAAAAGCCGTTTATGATTGTACTAATTTTAGGGAAATACACCACGATAGGATATCCGTGAACACACTTCTAACAGTTATTAAATATCATATTATTTGCACTCTTTTACTCTGCCATTGTGGTGTTTTTGCAAAACCTATCTATCTCGATACTTACACAAGCGAACAAGGGTTATCGCAAAACTCCATCACCTGCAGCACAACAGATAACGCTGGGTTTTATTGGTTTGCCACCCAAGGAGGATTAAACAAATTTGATGGCTACGAATTTAAGCATTATAAATTTGACCCATCCCAAAATAGTATTTCAGGCAACTGGATTACTGATTGTTTTAACTTTTCAAACAAGTACATATGGTTTTCTACAGCTGCAAATGGGTTAAATTTATTGGACACTGAAACAGGTAAATTCAAAGTATATAATCAGTTTTCTGCACCCGCCCTAAGCAACTCAGCTATTTTTTCAATCACCTCACAAGACAAAACAACACTTTGGATTGGTCATGATAAAGGCCAGCTTAGTCAATTAAACACAAAAACAAATAAAATAAAGCTATTTACCTATCCAAACTTACAACAGGCAAATATCGAATTTAAAGACATAATGTTTGGTCAACAAAATACTCTTTGGTTGGCAAGTAATATAGGGCTTATTAAGTTCGATACTATAACTGAGAAGTTTACACTCATAGCCAACAGTCCTAAACAACTTTGGCGTTTGAAAAACGCCCCTGATAACCAAATATTATTAGGAAGTAAAATGGGCCTTGCCTCGTTTAACCCCACGACCGCTGAATTTCATCATATTGAACAATTAAAAGATTATTGGGTAACAGATATACTATTGGATGATGAACACACCTTATTAGTTAGCACTTATGGACAGGGTCTATTCAGTCAATCATTTACCTCTTTATCAAACAACAAATTTGAACAAGTATCCTACTCGCCATCAGAAAAACATGGTTTAGCCAATGACCATCTTTTATCACTTTATCAAGACCCAACAGGAATCATTTGGATAGGCACAGATGGTTATGGACTGCATCGGTATGACAAAAAACAATCCCAGTTTGGCCACCAAAAACATTTGTCCAATGACCCAACGTCTATATCACATGATTTCGTAAGGGCCATACTCAAAGACAGCCGCAATACTCTGTGGATAGGTACACGCGATGGGCTAAATAAACAGACACCAAAAGGCTTTAACCGTTATAAAGTTGATAACGCACAGGACAAAGGTTTTACTAATAGTAATATTTTCAGCCTTTATGAAGATAGCAAGCAGCGTGTTTGGATAGGTACATATGGCGGGGGGTTGTTGCTGTATAATCCAATTGATGACAGTTTCTCTTCATTTACTGTGCAAAGCCATAAACTTAGCAGCAATCGCATATATGCTATTACTGAAGACGACAGCGGCAATTTATGGCTTGGCGGCAATAATGGTTTAACTCGGTTTAACCCTGATACGCTTAAAGTAACGCATTTTAAGTACGATAAACAAACTAATAGCATTTCAAATAACACTATTTTTAGTATTACATATGACACTCACAATAATGTTGTATGGGTAGGAACGCGAGAAGGTTTAAATAAGCTCTCTATAAATGACGAAACATTTACACACTATAAAAGCCATTTAAATGAGCCTAATAGTATTACCCATAATATGGTTACTTCTTTATATTTAGAGGACAAAAACACTCTATGGGTAGGCACATTCAACGGGTTAAACAAATTAGACATAGCGACGAATAAGATAATAAAAATAACTCAATTTGACGGTTTAATTAATGAAAATATTTTTGCAATAAAACAAGATAATAGTGGCAACTTATGGCTAAGTAGCAATCAAGGCTTAACTCGCTACTCTGATGGCACGAAACAGATGCTGCATTTTTTACCCGCTAATGGGGTGCAGCATAATTCCTTTATTTTAGGAGCCGCTTTCAAAGCAGCCAATGGCGAACTTTTCTTTGGTGGCATTAATGGTTTTAATCAGTTTTATCCGTTATCACTTTCTCTCTCATCATCACCACCAGAGCCTGTTATTACCGATTTACTTATTTATAACCAGCCAACATCATCCGCGCAATACAGTAAAAGTAAAGAGTTAACTCCTAAGCTGATAAACTATACCAGTGAGCTTTTTCTAAAAGAAAAAGAAGATGTGGTTGGTTTTAAGTTTTCTGCACTGAAAAGTGCTGCAGCCCCCTCACAGTATCAGTATGCCTATAAATTAAAAGGGCTTAACAAACAATTCATATACGCAGACCAAAGCCAAAGGCAAGTGAATTACTCCTTACTTCCTGCAGGAAATTACAAATTAATTTTAAAAGCGAAAAGTCAATACGGTCACTGGAGCAACGATAAAACCGTGCTTAACATTACAGTGGTTCCGCCATGGTGGAAAAGCAAAGCAGCCTACGCAAGTTACATTTTAATTGTACTTGCATTAACTTGGTTAATTATCGCTTTAAAATATAGAGCAAAGGTAGCAGAACAAGAACGAAAAAAAGAGCAAGAGCTTAGCTATTTAAAAACACAATTATTAGATAACGTAAGTCACGAACTAAAAACCCCTTTAAGCTTAATAATGGCGCCTCTAGCAACTCTTAAAAAGCGTCATACTGATGACGATACCCAACAAAAACTGGCAATGATTCACCGCAACACTCAAAAGTTATTAAACCAAATAAATCAGCTTTTACAATTAAGTCAGCGCCCAAGCACAATGATCCAGCATGTTTCACCTTACCCATTAAAGCCACTTATTGCTCAAATAATTGAAGACTTTGCGCCTTTATTTGAGCAAAAGGCAATTGAATTTAAACATGAAGATTTAACCTCGCAAGAGTGCTATATAACCTTGGAACATGAGCATGTAATTTCAATTATTACTAATCTTTTAAGTAATGCACAAAAGTACACATTAAATAATGGGCACGTATCGTTAACACTTTCGCAAAAGAATAAGGAAGTTGTTATCTCTGTATCTGATACTGGCGTAGGTATAAAGCCACAAGATAAGGCGCGTATTTTTGAACGATTTACCCGTGTCAGTCCTATAAAACAACATGGCAATGGTATTGGCTTAGCGCTCGTAAAACAATTAACGCAGCAATATGGGGGTACAGTCGCTGTAACAAGCGAAATTGACCAAGGCAGTTGTTTTACAATTTCATTGCCTACTGCGTGCCCTTCTGTAACGCGCTATATTCCTATGAAAGAGTCCATAAAGCCTTTAAATAAGCATAAGATCCTAATTATTGAAGATAATGAGGAAATGCGAAGTTTGCTTACCTCTATTTTCTTTGAGCGCTATAAGTGTATGAGCGCACATAATGGTGAAGACGGCCTAATCTTATGCAAAAAAGAAATGCCTGATTTAATAATTAGTGATGTCATGATGCCTGTTATGGACGGCTATCAATTTATTTCAGCACTGCGCAACGATATAGCTATAAGCCATATTCCTACTCTATTGCTTTCAGCAAAAGCCGATACAAACAGCAAGTTAAAAGGTTTAGATTTACTAGCAGATGACTATCTAAGCAAACCTTTTGAACCTGAACTTTTACTTAGTCGCGTTCAAGGGCTTTTAACAATCAGAGAAGTTCTTAACCAACACTTACAAAAGCAGCTACCGGCCTTATCAGCATCGGTTAAACTCGACCCACAAATGGTACAAAGTAAAGATTATGAGTTTACCGAACGAGTTAAAACAGTCGTAAAAGAAAATTACTATAACGAAGAGTTTAGTGTTGAAGACTTTGCCGATTCGCTATGTTTAAGCCCAAGGGCTTTACAATTAAAAATGAAAGCACTCTACAATTTAACCCCGAGTGATTACATTCGAAATACACGCCTAGAGCTCGCTCAATCACTATTGAGCGAGAGCGACCTTGCCATTGGATTGGTAGCACAAAAAGTGGGGTTTAGTTCACAAAGTTATTTTGCTAGGTGCTTTAAGGCAAAGTACCAAGTCTCACCTAAACAATTTCGCGATAAACATACAAAATTTCGTGTGTGTGACTAAGATTTTCGTTTTAGTACTATTTTTAACTTATTGATTTAAATACATTAACATTAATATATAAACATTGAGGGAGTAACACATTCTCCCTTAAGCATATTAATTAAGGACAGTCATATGTTAAAAATGCCTAAAAAATTACTGCTAACTACGCTATTAACAGGCGCACTTTGCGCTTGTCAAAGTACATCAACAAATGTCACTTCAGGTCAAAACTCCCCCAACATAAACACAGTAGCTAAAGAGCAATATAATGGGCCCAAAGCACGAATAGCTGTTGCCCGCTTTACAGATAAATCGAACGACTCAAGGTGGTGGAGAAAAGAAATTGGCGAAGGGATGGCTGATCAGCTTACAACGGCGCTTGTTACAACTAACCGTTTTATAGTATTAGAGCGCCAAGCTTTAGATGCCGTATTGTCTGAACAAGATCTAGCAACCTCAGGTAGAGTAAGCGCTACAACAGGTGCAGCATATGGTGAAATTGAAGGGGCTGAAATTGTTGTTGTTGCGGCCGTAACAGAGTTTGATGATGGTAGTTCCGGTGGCAGTGTTGGTTCAGGCGGCTTTATTGGTGATGTATTTAGTTCTGTATCAGCAGGGTTTTCAGGCACACATATGGCAATAGATTTACGCCTTATAGATACTCGCACATCACGTATTTTAGCAGCCACAAGTGTAGAGGGCGGCAGTACCGATTTCGATTTTACAGGCGCCGCAACAAACTTTGGTGGTTCATTGGTAGGTGGTAATATAAGCGGCTGGTCTGACACACCTAAAGAAAAAGCACTTCGTGAAGTTATCATCAAAGCAGTAGAGTTTCTGGAAACAAAAATTCCTGATACTTACTATCGTTACAACAGCAATAACACATTAGCATCGGGTTACACTGCCCCACCGCCACTAAAAGTAAGTAAAGTAAAAGCTATAAGCAAACCTGTTGATGATATAAAGGTACCAAATCATAGAATGCCTCATTATGAAAAAATGGACTTAGCCATGTCACGCTTAAACTTAGTGTGTTTAGGCTATCTAAGAAACCAGCCCAACTACGAAGAATTTGAAACGCAAGACGTAGAATACGACCGTAAAACAGTCATTGCTCTTCGAGAATATCAACAAGAGAATAAACTCGACGTAACAGGGCTTGCTGATGCCGCTACTAAAAAGTCTTTAGACGATTCTGAATGTATAGCTAAAAGCAATAAATCTGGTCTTGATAGCTTAGGTAGTATGTTTAAAGCCTTTTAGTAACAGCAACTTGGGTAGCTATAATTTAGCTACCTAAGTCCCTAGGCTTAATTAGCGCCTTTTACTAGCGGCACGCCATTGTTACCCACTGGAATATAAACGGTAGTATGGTTTGGCGACTCAGCCATTTTTACCTGCGCGTTTATAGCTTCATGTTGTAAATAATTTGCTGTGAGCGTTGCGTTAATAATTTTTTGGGCTTGGGCAATACCTTTTGCTTCTTCCACTCTTATTTCAGCATCTTTGCGGGCTATTTCTTTTTGTGTTTCTTTTTCTGCTAGTAGTTGCTGCGCAGCAAGTTTTTTCTCTACAGCGTTTGCGACAATGGCTGGGTAATTAATATCTCCCACTACTACATTTGCTAATTTAAAGGGCGTTGATGATAAATAAGTTTGTAAACGCAGGCTAACTTCTTGCGCTATTTTTTCGCGGTTAGTTTTCAGCTCACCACTGTCGTACTTTTGCACAATGTCACGCACATAAGTTCTAAACGTTTCACGCACAAAGCGTTTATACCAATTCTGTGCGCCATACTCTTCTACAACTGTTTTAACCGAGCCACTTTGAATACCTATTACTGCATGAAAATCAAATTTAATATTTAAATCATCATTAGCAAGTATCCTAAATGTTTCAGTCTATACCCAAACCACCTCAGGATGCAGAATTCAGCGTTTCACAGGGGCTTAATATCAAGGCGTTAATTCGCAAGAATGGCACTCCCTTTTAAGAAGTAACAACGATGAGAGTAAGTGCCTGTGAAACGCCCGACGGGTTGGTTTAAAAGCGATTTATACTGCGTTATTAATTTTAACAATAGAACCACTATTACTTGCAATCAATGCCTTGCCTAAATCGCTTTTAATTCCAACTGAAACTCGTATCTTGAGGTGGTTTGGGTATAAATTAGGCCTCATATCAATGTTTACCACTTCATTACGAAGTAAAGAAACACCATAGTTAGCAGGCCCTTTCATGGTGCCTTGATAGCCCCCTTCGCCAAATATTCTTGGTTTTTCGTACACATACCCTTCTTCACCCGCTGGCGTGCTTGGGTTAGTACATGCCGTTAAGCCAAACCCGACAACCCCGGCCAAAATGGCACCTTTAGCAAAGTTATTAACCAGCGTTTGCATCCCTGAATTTCTTGGTTTCATTCTATGTCCTTAGTTATTTTTCTAATACTTTATATACATTGCTTAGTAAGCTTGAGGCACCAAACCTAAATGTAGCGGCTTGTAAATAATCCTCGCCCATTATTGAGCGTGTAAGTGCTAGGTATTCACTTGCATCACTTACAGTTTTAACACCGCCAGCGGCTTTAAAGCCCACTACTTTACCCGATTTTTTAATAGTATTAAGCATCACGCTTGTGGCTTCAAGCGTTGCATTTACAGCTACTTTACCTGTGCTAGTTTTTACAAAATCAGCCCCACCTTGAATCGCTAAGTTGGTTGCTTTAGCGATTAGCTCTTCAGTTTTAAGCTCGCCACTTTCTATAATTACTTTTAATTGCGCTTTTGTACCACAGACTTTTTTACTTTCAGTTACATACTCGAGCACTTTGCTGTGCTCACCCGCAATAAGCGCTTTATAGGGGATCACTAAATCTATTTCATCGGCACCACGCTCAATAGCAATTAGCGTTTCGTTTATCACATCGCTCAGTGGCGCATCACCACTCGGAAAATTTGTAACCGTTGCTACTTTTACATGGTTAAGTTCACGCGCAGCTAATGCTATTTTTGCATCATCTACAAAATCGCTGTAAACACATACCGCAGCCGGTGTACCCAATTGTGGGTTTATACTATTTACAAGCTGCTGAATATCGTTTGAAGTATCAGCTGTATTAAGGCTGGTTAGGTCCATTAACGAAACCGCTAAGTGTGCGTCGTTGAGTTGTTCAGTCATCAGTAACCCCTTTAGGTAGGCGATAAATTAGGTTTAGCATCATAGTAACAAATTAACGTAATCTCGCTATAGCTCATAACCAAACACTATAAGCACAATATTGTGCGTGTAACTCGCCTTAATCCCCTATAGATTAAGCCTTAAACCTAAAACGACCACCCATTATAACTTTTGGTTATATAAACTTGGTTTTAATTATTTTTTACTTACTAATGCGCGCTATATTCTGCCATCTGCTCAATAGCGTTTTATTTTAGATTTAACTTAGAGGTGTTAACCACGTGCAGTATTTACCTATCTTTACCAAACTCGACAACAAACCCGTGCTGGTTGTTGGCGGTGGAGAGGTTGCATTACGCAAATGTCGCGCGTTTTTAAAAGCCCGCGCAAATGTAACCTTAGTGGCACCTTGGTTTTGTGATGAACTAAAAGAGCATGCACACAACAATGAAGTAACGCTTATTGATGCCTATTTTGATGAGTCGCACCTTGATGGCAAAATGCTGGTTATAGCAGCCACAGACTTAGACGAAGTAAACAATAATGTATTTGAGCTTGCAAATGCGCGCAACGTGTTTGTAAACGTGGTTGATGACCAGCCTAAATGTACGTTTATATTCCCATCAATAGTAGATCGCGACCCAATCACCATTGCTATATCAAGTGCAGGCACCGCACCAGTACTTGCACGGCGTTTACGTGAAAAGCTCGAAACGTTAATCCCACAACACATTGGCCCACTGGCTACTTTAGTTGGCAGCTTTAGAGATAAAGTAAAACAGCGCTTTAAACACTTTGCCGACCGCCGCCAGTTTTGGGAAGGCGTGTTTGATTCATCAGTCGTGAGCAAAGTACAAACCGGTAATATCGATGCAGCACAAGCGCAGCTAGAACAAATGCTTGATGCCAAAGCAGAGCCAGAGGGCGAAGTGTATGTAGTAGGTGCAGGCCCTGGCGACCCTGAGCTTTTAACCCTTAAAGCACTGCAATTAATGCAACAAGCTGACGTTGTTGTATACGACTACTTAGTGTCAGATGAAATTATGGAATTAGTACGCCGTGATGCCGATTTAGTCTGCGTAGGCAAACGTTTAGGCGATCACAGTGTAGCCCAAGAAGATACCAACCAAATGTTGGTTGATTTTGCCAAGCAAGGCAAAAAAGTGTGCCGCATTAAAGGCGGTGACCCCTTTATTTACGGCCGTGGCGGTGAAGAAGTACAAGTACTGGCTGCCAATAACGTGAATTATCAAATAGTGCCAGGTATTACAGCAGCTGCAGGTTGTAGTGCATATGCAGGTATTCCGCTTACGCATCGCGACCACGCACAAGCTATACAGTTTGTAACGGGGCACTGTAAAAAAGATGGCCAAGAGCTTGATTGGCAATCGCTTGCTAAAGCGCATCAAACTTTAGCAATTTATATGGGCGTTATTAAATCGCCACATATACAAGCTCAGCTGTTAAAACATGGCCGCAGTGCAACTACACCCGTTGCCATAATAGAAAACGGCACGCGTAAAAACCAACGTGTTATTACAGGGCAATTGGGTGAGCTGGCAGATTTAATAGAGCGCAACAGTGTTGTATCGCCAGCCTTACTTATTATTGGCGAAGTAGCCGCTCTTCACTCGCAGCTTGCGTGGTTTAGCCAAAACGAGCAAACCAGTAGCTTTGCTCAGCCGCTCACTGGTGTATCAAATACATAATTATATTTACCTTAATCACTTTTAATCATTTTAGTAGGACGACTAACAATGGCTTTAACTCACCTTCAGCAACTTGAAGCTGAAAGTATCAAAATCATGCGCGAAGTCGCCGCTGAGTTTGAGAACCCAGTAATGCTTTACTCAATCGGTAAAGACTCGTCGGTACTTTTGCACTTAGCGCGTAAAGCATTTTACCCTGCAAAAATTCCGTTTCCGTTATTACACGTAGACACCAACTGGAAGTTTCGTGAAATGATTGAATTTCGCGATCGCCTTGCAAAAGAATACGGTTTTGACCTGCTGGTACACAAAAACCCAGAAGGCATGGCTATGGGTATTAGCCCGTTTGAGCATGGCTCAGGTAAACATACCGACATAATGAAAACCCAAGGCTTAAAGCAAGCGTTAGATAAATACGGCTTTGATGCTGCATTTGGTGGCGCACGCCGCGATGAAGAAAAATCTCGCGCTAAAGAGCGTGTTTACTCGTTCCGCGATAAACACCACCGTTGGGACCCTAAAAACCAGCGCCCAGAGCTTTGGAATACCTACAATAGTCAAGTTAATCCTGGTGAGAGCATTCGTGTATTCCCACTATCTAACTGGACTGAGCTTGATATTTGGCAATACATTTACCAAGAAAACATCGAAATGGTACCGCTTTATTTAGCTAAAGAGCGCCCAGTGGTTGAGCGCGATGGCACCTTAATTATGGTTGACGATGAACGTATGCCACTTGAAGAAGGTGAAGTACCGCAAATGAAATCGGTACGTTTTCGTACTTTAGGCTGTTACCCACTAACCGGTGCCGTTGAATCTACAGCTAGCAACCTAACTGAAATTATCGAAGAAATGCTGTTATCTACGTCGTCAGAGCGTGAAGGCCGTGTAATCGATCACGACTCAGCAGGATCAATGGAGAAGAAAAAACGTGAGGGGTATTTCTAATGTCTACCAATACTAACGACACTATTAACGAAGTAAAAGAAATTGGCATAGACGCCTACCTAGCACGCCAACAAGATAAAAGCTTATTACGCATGCTTACCTGTGGCAGCGTAGATGACGGTAAATCAACACTGATTGGCCGCCTTTTACATGACAGCCACCAAATTTATGAAGATCAGCTTGCAGCCCTTCATAAAGATAACGAAAAAGTAGGTAACGCAGGCGAAGAACTCGACTTAGCGCTACTCGTAGATGGCCTACAAGCTGAGCGTGAGCAAGGCATTACTATTGACGTAGCATATCGTTATTTTTCAACCGCTAAGCGTAAGTTTATTATTGCCGACACCCCAGGGCACGAGCAATACACACGCAACATGGTAACAGGCGCATCAACCAGCGATGTAGCCATTATTTTAGTTGATGCTCGCTATGGTGTGCAAGTACAAACTAAGCGTCATAGTTTTATTTGTGACTCGCTCGGTATTAAACAGTTTGTGGTAGCAATTAATAAAATGGATATCGTTGATTTTGACGAAACCGTTTATGAAAAAATTAAAGCCGACTACCTTAAATTTGCTGAGCAACTTAACGTATCAAACATTAAGTTTGTACCTATGTCGGCGCTTAAAGGCGACAACGTAGTAACACGCTCTGCACATACGCCTTATTACACAGATAAGCCATTGCTTGAGCTTTTAGAAGACTCACCAGCGGCCGAAACCGATACCGGCTTTGAAGCACGCTTACCAGTGCAATATGTAGTGCGCCCTAACTTAAACTTCCGTGGTTTTCAGGGCACATTGGCATCAGGTAAATTACAAGTTGGCGATGCAATAAAAGTATTACCGTCGGGTAAAACATCAAGCATAAAAGAAATTGTGACCTTCAATGGCAACCTAGATCACGCAGAAGCCGGCCAAGCAATTACCGTTACCCTAAATAGCGAAATTGATATTAGCCGCGGCGATGTCATTGTGCCGCAAAGCTCAAATGCAACGGTTACTAACCTTATACAAGCTAAACTTGTGTGGATGCACGAAGAGCCGCTGGTACTAGGTAAAAGCTACAACATTAAACTAGGTAGCAAAAATACATCAGCCGTGGTTAAAAAGATTGACCACACTATTGATGTAAATACCTTAGAGCACGGCACAGCCGATTCACTTCAGCTAAACGAAATTGCCATTGTTACGCTTGAGCTAAGCGAAACAATATTAGCTGATGAGTATCACAACAACCACGAAACTGGCTCATTTATCCTTATCGATCGTTTATCTAACTTAACGGTTGCCGCAGGTATGATTGAGCAAGTACTAAAAAGCGAAAAACAAAACAACGATTTCAGCGACTTTGAAATTGAGTTTAATAGCTTAGTACGCAAGCACTTCCCACATTGGCAAGCGCTTGATATTTCAAAACTGTAAGTATAAAAAATGTCTGTTAGGAATATAAAAGCATGGTAGAGCAGCTCGTTTTAACAGGCATTATGCTTACCTTAGTTGGGTGCCTTTTTGGCACCCGCATTAATCCAGCCTGGTTATTTGTAAGCGCTATTGGTACAGGTTATTTAACTGGCCTGATTGACCTTGAAAGCATGCTAGTAAACTACGCAAACCCGTCGCTCATTACTCTTGTGCTATTAGTGCTGGTTTCAATCGCGATTGAAAAAACTACACTCATACAACAGCTTTCCCAATCGTTATCTAAAGGGAGCTTAGTAAAGTCGGTAACAAAGCTTGGTTTATCAACCGCGTTTTTGTCATCATTCACTAATAACACCGCGGTTGTTGCATCGCTTATTACCGCCATAAAAGACAACCCAAATCATTCACCCTCAAAGCTACTCTTACCGCTGTCGTACACTGCTATATTAGGCGGCACCATTACACTTATTGGTACATCAACCAATTTAATAGTGAACGGCTTTGCTGTGGATGCCGGCATAGCACCACTTGGCTTTTTTGATTTTACCTTAATAGGCATTGGCGCATTAAGTGTGGGCCTTGTTACTATTTTAGTGATGCTCAAATACCTGCCCGACAACGGCAAAAACGCGCAAGAGGTTATTCCCTTTTATTTAGAGGGTAAAGTGCAGGCAGGCTCTAAGCTTATTGGCCGTACCGTAGAAGAAAACGGCCTACGCGAATTAAAAGATTTATTCCTCGCCGAAATTATTCGTGGCGATGAGCGTATATACGCAGTAACACCTCAGCAAATTATTAGACAAAACGACGTACTACTGTTTGTTGGCGACATTAAATCTGTTCCCTTATTAAGGCGCTTTGACGGATTAAAAGTGGTGCACGACAACCACGAAAAAGACATAGAACACCTAGTGGAAGTAGTGGTAAGTCAATCCTCTAAATTTATTGGCAAAACCGTAAAAGAAGCCCGTTTTAGAGAGCAGTTTCATGCTGCGGTTATTGCCATTCGCCGCGGGCACGATCGCTTACAAGGCGGCCTTGGGCAAGTGCAATTGCAAGCTGGCGACTCTTTAATACTCGCCCCAGGTAAAAACTTTTATTCTTTACCTAATCTAAACCGCGAATTTGTGTATATATCGGGGTTTGATTTACAAACACACTTAAAACCTAAGCAATCTAATATTGTATTGGCAGGCTTTGCTGCGGTATTAGGGTTAAGCATTGTAGGTATAGTCCCCTTAGTAAAAGGCCTACTGGTGTTACTTATTGGCTTACTGCTTAGCGGCACAGTTAAACTAAGCGAAGTAAAACGTCGTTTTCCCATTGAACTACTTGCCGTCGTAGGCAGTGCCATAGGGCTTGCTAAATTAATGATAGAAACCGGACTTGCCGGGCAAATATCAAGCGCTCTATTTATGGTATTAGGCGATTTTGGCCCGTATGGCGCGTTTATCGCCATATTTTTGTTGACCGTATTATTCACCGAACTTATTACTAATAATGCCGCAGCTGCGCTTTCATTCCCTGTGGCTTACTCGCTAGCCGTGGGTTTTAATGTAGATCCGCTACCCTTTATTATGGCGGTAGCGTTTGGCGCATCGGCCAGTTTTATATCGCCATTTGGGTATCAAACAAACCTTATGGTTTATAGTGCGGGCAACTACCGCTTAAAAGATTACATAACAATGGGCTTGCCCCTTTCTATTATTTATTCAATCACGGTATTAACCCTGATCCCGCTCGTATTTCCGTTTTAATACGGGCGCTTAAAGTACAAGAGACTCACCACTATGGATGAAAATATTGTTTGGCATAACTACGCAACCACTAAGTCACAGCGTAGTGAGCAAAAAAAGCATAAACCGGCTATTTTATGGTTTACCGGTTTTTCTGGCTCTGGCAAAAGCACTGTAGCGAATGCACTAGAAGCCGCGCTTAACCAACAAGGCGCGCACACCTACTTGCTTGACGGCGACAACGTACGCCACGGCCTATGTAAAGACTTAGGCTTTAGCGACGAAGATCGTATTGAAAACATACGCCGCGTTGGCGAAACCGCAAAACTAATGACCGATGCAGGCTTATTAGTGCTTACTGCGTTTATTTCACCATTTAGAGCAGAGCGCGACATGGTGCGTAACCTTGTCGACGACGGCGAGTTTATTGAAGTATTTATAGATACCCCGCTTGATGTATGTGAAAGCCGCGATCCTAAAGGCTTATACAAAAAAGCCCGCGCAGGAGAGATAAAACACTTTACTGGCATCGACTCAAGCTACGAAATCCCAAGCAACCCAGAAATAATTTTAGATACCAGTAAAAACACCCTAGACCAATCGGTTACACAACTGATAACGTATCTAAAACAAAAGCATATTATAGGTTAACCCCAATGAACCAAACCGAGCTACTAGAAGAAACCCTCATCCTTGCCCGCAAAGCAGGCCAAGCCATAATGGGGATTTACGAAAAGGACTTTAACGTTGAATACAAAGCCGATGAAAGCCCAGTAACCGACGCCGACTTAGCAGCTCATAAAGTGATTGTGGCAGGGTTAAAACAGCTCACCCCCGACACACCTATACTTAGCGAAGAAAGCGCTGATATAAGCTGGGATATTCGTCAAACATGGAAAAGCTACTGGTTAGTAGACCCCATCGACGGCACTAAAGAGTTTATTAAAAAGAACGGCGAATTTACCGTAAACATAGCGCTTATCGAAAACGGTAAACCTGTACTGGCTGTAGTTGATGCGCCTGCACTTGGCGTATCGTACCTTGCAAGCGATGCCATTGGTGCGTTTAAAGACAAAGGCGATGAGCGCATTGAGCTTAAAGTAACTACCAAGCCTAATAAAGGCCTAATACGTGTTGTAGGCAGCCGCTCGCACCCATCACCTGATTTAGCCGAGTTTGTAAAACGCTTTGACGACGTTGAAATGGTGTCAAAAGGCAGCTCACTAAAATTATGTTTAGTGGCCGAAGGCAGCGCCGATATTTACCCACGCTTAGGCCCAACGTGTGAATGGGATACGGGCGCAGGCCATGCAATCGCCGAAATAGCCGGTGCCAAAGTGACTAAGCTTGATGGCAGCCCGCTTATTTATAACACCAAAGATGAGTACTTAAATCCGTATTTTGTAGTGAGTGCGATAGAAGAGTAAGAGCAGTTTTGAGTGGTTAGCTATCAGTTGTCAGCAAGACAAGTGATAGCTTTAGCCCTGTATATTATCAATAGGTGACCACTACACATCGAGGAGACTATTTTTTATTGTAAAGCGCTTGTTGTATGCTTTAGTCAGCAAGCTTATTTCTGTATCTTCGCAACTTTCTTAATAAGTGTTCAGGATCTTCGTCTGAGCCTTTAGCTCTCAAATATTCTTCGGCTACTTCATATTGCGAACGTTTTTTCTTACTAATAGCTTCCATAGATAACGTCATTTCTAAAAGTTTAACGTCTTGCTTTTTTGCTTCTCGCCCAGAAAAGTTTCCAATGCCTTTAATGGGCTTTCCATAAAATGATTCTTCAAGATCAACTTTACCCGCTTGTAACATATACACCTCATAAATCTCTGATATTTTTAGAAGTAACTCAGGTGGTGGGTAAATCCCAAATTCCATAAAATATGCAAGTTTACCAAGTGGATTTTCCGACTCTAAAGGTCGCTCTCTTTCTAAATTTAACTCACTATAAAAGTGCTTATTAAGGTACCCCCACGCGTCCTCTAAATCATTAATAGTTTGCTCATTAATATCTAGATATTTACTCTTCATAGCCAACCTTTAAAATATTAATGTAAAAATGAGAGCAGTAACTATGCTACCTAATATATTTAAAGCTAATATACCACTTGGTTGCTCATACCACTTTATTGAATTATTACTCATATTATTGCTCCTTAATTAGTTTGAAAATTATTATTGATTAAATAAATCCAATAAGTAAGGACACTCAAGCTTCTAGATATCCGTTATCACACCAACTTAGACTAAAATTTGAAAAACTATAACTAAAATAAAGTAAGAATTGACGGAAGCTATGAAATGTGGGGCTTCACTTCGCTCGGGCAAACCTACGATTTGATATAAAACCTAATTTATAAAATACTGCTCTATAGTTGGGTTTTATTACTTTAGGTCTTGTTTTGAGTTTATGGCTAACGGCAAAAAGAAAGTTCTACCCCTTCTACATCCTTAACGATTTTGCTGGGCGATAAAAGCAAGCGAGTGCTGGTTGAATAAGTCAGGGCGGTCTACGTTACAAACATGGCCACATTGGTGAATAGTTTGCAGTACGCTATTTTTATGGCGTTTTACCATGTCTTTAACAGGACCAAGGAACATATGATCTTCTTTACCCATAATGTAAAGGATAGGTATATCAATGTCTTTTTCTTTGAAGTACTGCATTAAGGGGTTTACGTCCATGGCTAATTTAAACCACTTTATAAACTCTTTTTGGCATAAGCGTTTTGCTTCGCGAACAAACAAAAGTCGAGATTCTTTATGGCGCTTTTTGGGCATCATAATAAAAGCAAATAAACGATACAGCCACATATAAGGCAAGAAGTGTTTAAACGTATTCCCTAAATAAACCAGTGTATTACTGCGCGTATTAAAGCGAGTAACCGCTCCACCTAGCACCATACTAGAAACATATTGCGGCGCAATTTCAGCAATATTGCGAATAAGAATAGTGCCCAATGATATGCCAACAAAGTGTGCGCTAGGGATATTGTTATGATCTAACACATCGATAATGTCTTTAGAGACCTTATTAAACGAATAATTATTATCTACAAAGTTTTGTACTAAGTTATTTGATTTACCGTGCCCACGTAAATCGAGCAGCAATACATTATATTCTTTTTTATAGGCTTTAAGCTGACGAAACCAAATTGCCGAACTCCCCCCTGCGCCATGCACAAATACAACCCATGTTTTACTGGTATCGTGCGGGAAAGTAGTATGAAAAAGAATGTCTTTGCTCATTGCAGTTAGCGGCCTGTTTACTTCGTTTGGCATATTTAATTGCAGGAAGTATAACGGAGTTTAGTATAAACCTCCTATGAAGTTCGGCTCAATGGCTGCTACTTAGCAGATTTTGTGAGCAAGCTTTGATATTAGTTGGAACCAATAAAAATGGCGCCCCTATTTTTACGTTATTACAACCGCCTATTTTTGCTTTAACGCTTGAATAACACTATGGGCGTGTTGGGTTTCGCTTCGCTCTACCCAACCTACAAACTGTGCTGGTTAGCATATTTGTTTAATTTTACAGCGCTGTTTCGTATTCATGACACTTTTGCTGCAACGGCGTCTAATTAATTAGTCTACAAAATGCCACAAAACATGAAACTTTTAGCTAAAAACTATATTCTTGCGCGCGATTATTATTTAAATAATGGATGAGCACACACATGACACCATCACAAGATGCAACGCTTTCAAATGCATCACAAACAGGTGAACACACACCTACTTCTAAATGGAACCTGCACGATACGCAGTGGACGTTAAGCCTTTTTGGTACCGCCGTTGGCGCGGGCATTTTATTTTTACCTATTAATATTGGTATTGGGGGTTTTTGGCCACTAATTATTTTAGCCTGTTTAGCCTTTCCAATGACCTTTTTAGCACACCGTGGCTTGGCCCGCTTTGTGTTGTCGTCTAAAAACAAAGATTCAGATTTTACTGATGTTGTTGAGGAGCACTTTGGTGTAACGGCAGGTAGGTTAATCTCTTTATTATACTTTTTATCTATATTTCCCATTTTGCTTATTTACGGCGTAGGCTTAACCAATACCGTAGACAGCTTTATGGTTAACCAAATGGGCCTTGAGTCACCTTCTCGCGTGTTGCTTTCGGGTGTATTAGTTGCCGGTATGATTAGCCTAATGATGGGCGGCGAGCGCTTAATGCTTCGCGCGTTCGCTATTTTGGTGTATCCGCTTGTGGGTATTTTATTTTGCTTATCGCTTTATTTAATACCCAGCTGGCAAATGCCAGATATGAGCCTCCCAGAGGCAGGCAGCTTTACTAAAACGCTGTGGTTATCTATTCCTATCATTGTGTTTTCGTTTAGCCATGCGGCGGCTATTTCAAGCTTTGTGAACGTGCAGCGTGGGCATTATGGCGATCAGGCCACTAATAAGGCTGAGGCTATTTTAAAGCGCACTAGCTTACTGCTTATTGTATTTGTACTGCTGTTTGTGTTTTCGTGCGTGCTTTCGCTTACTAGCGAGCAAATGGCTACTGCTAAAGCCGCGAACGTATCGATTTTATCTTACCTTGCTAATATTACTAGTAATTCGTATATCGCGACTCTTGGCCCGCTGGTTGCCTTTATTGCGATTACGTCATCCTTTTTAGGGCACTTTTTAGGTGCACGCGAAAGCTTTACCGGTTTGGTAACTAAGCAAACAAGCTTAAGTGCAAAAGCAGCCGACAAAATTGGCGTACTTATTATGTTTTTTGCTATTTGGTTTTGCGCGGTTAAAAACCCAAGCATTTTAGACATGATGGATCAGCTCTCTGGCCCTATCATTGCGATGATTTTATTTATTATGCCTATGATTGCCGTGTACAAAGTGCCTGCGCTGAGTAAATACCGCAACCGCTTAAGTACCTTGTTTGTACTTGCTGTGGGCTCACTGGCCGTATGTGCGCTTATTTACAGCATGCTTAATTAAGCGAATTGCTATAAATACCCCCATTAAAAATGGCGCTCATTGAGCGCCATTTTTTATACAATTAAATTGCTTTAAACTGTTTATTCTGCGTCTGGTAGGTTACGACCGTAGAATATTTCCTGCATTTCGCGGGTTAGCTTAGAGCGAATTTCTTCTTCTTCTTCATCCGACAACTCATCAGTCGATAGGCCGAACAAGTAAGTGTTTAAGTCGGTTTCTTTTAACATCATTTTAGTGTGGAACAGGTTTTCTTGATACACATTCACGTCCATCATTTGGTACGCTTCTTTGGTATCTTCTGTCATGAAGTTTTGAATCGAGTTAATAGCGTGATCAATGTAGTGCTTAACGCCGTTTACGTCGCGAGTAAAACCACGTACACGGTAGTCAATAGTTACTACGTCTGACTCTAGGCTATGAATTAAGAAGTTTAACGCTTTAAGTGGCGAAATAATGCCACAGGTAGATACTTCAATATCAGCACGGAATGTACAAATGCCATCATCAGGGTGCGCTTCTGGGTAGGTATGTACACAAATGTGGCTTTTATCTAGGTGCGCAACAACAGAATCGGGTAATGGGCCTGGCGCTTCGTCAGCATCGTAATTCTGCTGCTCTTCTACCGGCTCTTCAGACACCAAAATAGTCACACTTGCGCCTTGTGGTTCATAATCTTGGCGCGCCACATTTAAAATGTTAGCACCAATAATATCAACAACATCACCTAGTATGTCGGTTAGTCTATCTGCACTGTACTGCTCGTCGATATATTCAATATATTCTTTACGCTGTTGCTCGGTCTTTGCGTAGCAAATGTCGTAAATACTAAAGCTTAAACTTTTGGTTAAATTATTAAAGCCATGAAGTTTAAGTTTATCGAAGGGTTTGTTCATGATAAACCAACCTATAAATTAGTGAAATCTGCACCTGCAGAATGAAAAGTTCGCGGATTTTATACGAATTTTCCTCACGGAAAAAGCGTTATTTTCCCTGTTCTTGCACAACTTCGTGGCTGTGGGTAATTTCTACTGTTTTATCAAGCATTAAAGCAACAGAACAATACTTTTCAGCAGAGAGAGAAACCGCCCTCGCAAGGTGTTTTTCCGATACATTATTGCCTGTAACAACAAAGTGTAAGTTAATTTTAGTAAATACACGAGGCGCTGTTTCGGCGCGCTCAGAGCTTAGCTGCACTTGCACATCCGAAAAATCCTGTTTGGCTTTTTTTAAAATACTTACAACATCTACCGACGAGCAACAGCCAACCGACATAAGTACCATTTCCATAGGGCTTGGTGCAGCGCTATCGCTACCAGCATCAAAAACGACATTGTGATTAGAATTAGAACGGCCAATAAAGGTGTCGCCTTCAACCCATTTTACATTTGCTTGCATGTGATTATCTCTAAAAAAAGTTTTATTGATTGTATAACAATCTGCAACGATACGTGAACGCTGAGATTAAATTTAGTGGTGTTATTAATAAGGCGAGAAGTAATAGGAGCGCAGCAATTAGGTCGCACTGCGCTGTGTTAACGGGTAACGTTAAGCGGTTTGTGTGACCGCGTTATCAAATAGATTTTTAATAAGCCCAGCAAACTCGTCTATAAATGCGTGCTGTTCAACCGTAACGGGCTGAGAGGTTATGCTGCTTAGTACTTCTTGTAAGTCGTAAACAATACCGTCTACCTCGCGCACTATTTGGCTGCGTTGCTCGGTATTAAGGTTTGTGTGTTGCTCACAAATTAGCATCACGTTTTGCGCTATAACGTCTTCTATGAGTTCCATAACGGTTGGCGCACCGGGTTTGATTTCGCCTGGCTTCTCAAATAACGCTAAATTTTGAGTTAGATACATGATCAAGTCATCGTACCCTTGCCTGTCTAAAACCATTGTGATTTTCACCTTTGAATAACTAATTGCATAGATTTAAGCAGAAAGCGCCACTAATTACTAGCTTTGCACGATACCAATACAAAAAAAGCAGCCTAAGCTGCTTTTCTCATTCTTTATAACTACAAATAGAATAGTAATTAATCTATTTTTAAGCCTGGGCTTAGTGTTGCTGGCATCGTTACTTTTTCAAGCTCTACCGAGGCAACAGGGTATGCGCAGTAGTCGGCTGCATAATATGCGCTGGCTCTGTGGTTACCCGATGCGCCAATACCACCAAATGGGGCTGCACTTGATGCGCCTGTAATTGGGCGGTTCCAGTTAACAATACCGGCACGAATACGACGTAAAAAGTGATTGTAGTCGGCTTCGCTGTCGCTTAATAAACCTGCTGATAAACCAAAGCTGGTGTCGTTTGCTTTATCAATTGCGTGGTCAAAGTCATCAAAGCGGAACACTTTTAATAATGGGCCAAAGTGCTCTTCATCTGGGAAGTTGCTAATTGCTGAACACTCAATAATACCCGGTGTTACAAAGCCTGTATTGGCTGTGTGCTCAAGCTCTACTAGTACTTCACCGCCAAGTTCAACCAACTCATTTTGTGCTTTAACCATGCCTGCTGCAGCCGCAGATGAGATCATAGAGCCCATGAATGGTTGGTCTTCATCATCGTAGTTGCCGACTTTTATGGCTTTAGTAGCCGTAATAAGGCTTGCTAAAATGTCATCGCCTTGTTGGCCTTTAGGTAAAAATACTTTACGTGCACAGGTACAACGTTGGCCGCTTGAAATAAACGCCGATTGAATAATATCGTGTACCGCGGCTTTAGTATCTGCCACATCTTTAATAATTAGTGGGTTATTACCACCCATTTCAAGCGCTAAAATTTTACCTGGCTGGCCTGCAAACTGCTCATGTAAAATATGACCCGTGCGCGAAGAACCGGTAAAGAATAAACCATCAATGCCTTTATGCGCAGCAAGGGCTTTACCTGTTTCTACTTCACCTTGAACAAGGTTAATTACACCGGCAGGTAAACCCGCTTTTTCCCATAGTTTAAGGGTAAGCTCAGCAACCATTGGCGTAAGCTCAGATGGCTTAAATACCACAGTGTTACCGGCTAAAAGCGCTGGCACAATGTGGCCATTTGGTAAGTGCCCAGGGAAGTTATATGGGCCAAATACAGCCACTACACCGTGTGGTTTATGGCGGATCATCGCACGCCCCACTGGCATAGCGTTTTCAACGTCGCCGGTGCGCTCTAAAAATGCTTTTTCAGAAATGGCAATTTTACCTACCATAGCGCCCGCTTCTGTACGCGTTTCCCAAAGCGGCTTACCCGTTTCTTGAGCAATCGCTACAGCAAGTTCTTCGCTGTGCTCTTTAAGGGTTGCCGCAAAGGTTTTTACTACCTCTAGGCGCTCATTAAAGCTTTTATCAGCCCAGCTGTAAAATGCTTCGCGCGCTGCATTAACCGCGCTATCTACTTGCTCTGCAGTCGCTGAAGATGCCTGCCAAATAACGTCGTTATTTGCAGGGTTTACTGAATTAAATGCATTGCCTTGGCCTGGTGACCACTGACCATTAATAAATTGTGCAGGATGAGTCATTATACTTTCTCCTTAATTAAACTGGGGTTGCGCTTACGGTGTCGCCCGATTGAAGCTGTAGGGCATCGGCTATTGCTTGCGATAAAATAAGGCTGCTTGCACGCTCATCAAAGCTAAGCGCTGCAACCGTTGCACGGTAGTTTTCTAACTCGCCGTTAGCGAGCAGTACCATGGTATCGCCTGACGCTTCGCCTATTTCTACTTTAAAGTCTTTCGCATTACGAATTGTGGCAATGTTATCTACTTTTGCTTCTACTGTTGGACCAGCATCAAAAATATCGACGTAACCATTGAAGGTAAAACCTTCATTTTTTAATAGCTCAATAGCTGGGCGCGTGTTGTCGTGTACTTTACCAATCACCGCTTGCGCATCTTTGCTTAGCAAGTTTACGTAAATTGGGTATTTTGGCATTAGCTCAGCAATAAACACTTTTTGGCCTATACCTGTTAGGTAATCGGCGGTTGGAAAGTCCATTGAAAAAAAGTGCTCTTCTAGCCACTGCCAAAACGGGCTGCTGCCATTTTCGTCAGACACGCCACGCATTTCTGCTATTACTGTTTGTGCAAAACGCTGCTCATGTTGTTTTATAAACATAAAGCGCGCTTTTGAAAGAAGTTTACCGTTACAGTTTTTACGGTATCCATCTTTCAAAAATAAGGTACATAGTTCTGTCGCGCCGGTGTAGTCGTTACATAGGGTTAAAATATCAACCGCTTTGTATACATCGAGCGTGCGTGATGAGTGAATTACTTTACTTAAGTGGTAATGATAAAACGCATCATCAAGCCCTACTGCAGCTTCAATAGCTGAAGTACCCACTACTTCACCGGTTTCGGTATCTTCAAGAACAAACAGGTAGCCTTCGTCACCAGGTTGTGACGTTTGTTTAGCAAATGAACTTACAGAATGGTCAATTTTCTTTTGCAGTAACTCTTCGTTTAACGGCAAAGATGTAAAACCATGGCCCGATTCGTGGGCAATTTTTAATAACGCTGCGTAATCATTTTGCTGGATTGGGCGAAGGATCATCATGAGTCCGCTTGCTCCCTTATCAATAACGGTAAATAGAATATGCAGGGCAAGCAGGCTTGCCCTTAATAAGGTGGTTTAACGCGTTTAAGCGTTTACTACGCTTGCGACTGCTTTTTCAAAACGCACCATACCTTCGCGAATATCCGCTTCGGTGATTACTAACGATGGCGTAAAGCGTACTACATCGGCACCCGCTACAAGCGACATAAGTCCTTGCTCGGTAGCTGCTACTAAAAACTCTTTTGCACGGCCTTTGTATTGCTCGTTAACGGCTGCACCAATTAATAAACCTTGGCCACGAATTTCGCTAAATACATTGTATTTTTCGTTTACCGCGTTAAGAAGCTCGTTAAATAATGCCGCTTTTTCTTTTACGCCCGCTAGAACTTCAGGGGTATTTACAGTATCAAATGCGGCTTCAGCTACGGCACACGCCAGTGGGTTACCACCGTAAGTAGAACCATGAGTACCTACTTTTAAGTGCTGTGCAATCTCGGTAGTAGTTAGCATAGCGCCAATTGGGAAACCGCCGCCAAGAGCTTTAGCTGATGTTAAAATATCAGGCACTACGTTTAAACCTTGGTATGCGTATAGCTCACCAGTACGGCCAACACCTGTTTGTACTTCATCAAAAATAAGTAGTGCATTGTGTTTAGTACATAGTTCACGAACGCCTTGTGCAAATTCGTCAGTTGGCGAAATAATACCGCCTTCACCTTGCAGTGGCTCCATCATTACTGCACATGTTTTGTCGCTAATTAGCGCTTCAAATGCAGCTAGGTCGTTGTAATCACAATGTACGATGTCGCCAGGCTTAGGACCAAAACCATCTGAGTATGCAGCTTGGCCGCCTACGGTTACGGTAAAGAAAGTACGACCGTGAAAGCCTTTGTTAAATGAAATAATTTGTGATTTTTCAGCACCAAATTTATCCAGTGCAAAACGACGTGCTAATTTAAGTGCCGCTTCGTTTGCTTCTGCGCCCGAGTTTGCAAAGTAAACTTTTTCTGCAAAGGTCGCATCGACCATTTTTTTAGCTAAACGTAGCGCAGGCTCGTTAGTCATTACATTTGATAGGTGCCAAATTTTTTCGCCTTGCTCTTTTAACGCACCTACTAATGCAGGGTGGCAATGGCCAAGACAGTTAACAGCAATACCACCGGCAAAGTCGATAAATTCTTTACCTTGTTGATCCCATACGCGAGAGCCTTCGCCTCGAACAGGAATAACGCTTGAAGGCGCGTAGTTAGGAACCATTACGTGATCAAATAATTCGCGATTTACTGTCATTTTTTTTCCTCTTAATTGTGAGCAACACAAAACATCAAAATAGGTGTTTGGTTATAAATGTAACCAAGATATTTACGCACTAAATAGCAAAAGGTTGAGCGTAAAACTGCCTTGTGGTTCAATTTTCAGGCGCTCATTATTTCAGATATTTGTGGTGCTGTCTCGTTAAAAACTTTCATGCAGGCCTTTAAAATAAAGGCCTTGGGATATTATTTCATAGATAGTGAATAACTATTTGCATAGAAAATAAATGTCACTTTTTAAGAGTTATGCCCCTATGCAGTGAGTCGCGCCTGACATTAAGTGCTTAAAGTAAGGTGTACTTATGAAGATGTTAATGAATGAATAGTCGCAAAAAAATTAACAAAAAATTCAATAGTTAATGAAAATTTGCCGCCACCAGCCGCAAATTACCGATATAAGGACCAGTCAATAAGCTGCTTTTTAGTCAATTTGAATAGCTAGGTTGGTAAAATTGCTTGTTTCGAGGACTTTTAGCTCATTTTTAGTGAAGCCGTGATACGAAAACCACGCATGTATTTCATCTTGCTCAATAAGTTGATGTTGTTTTAGGTTTAAGTATTGCGAATAGCATCGCGCTTTTAACATGACCTCACTCATAGGGAAAACATCACTACTTTGCTCAACACCATGAGCAAGTTGCGCCATCACGTGATTAAACGGTAAAGCCTTAAAAGCCATTTTGCGGATTACTTTAGCACTTAACGCAAGCGACTTAGTGCTTAACAACGTAGTTAAAAATAACGGATCTGGCTTTAATTCCATCAAGGCCGTGTGTAAGTCTTTTTGTTGTGCTTCGCGTGCTATTTGCACCTTGCGTTGCCATACCTGTTCAAACGTTTTTAAGTACAAGCGCACTAAAGCTATGCGCCCTACATCTATTAGCATGCCCAGAGTAAAAGCATGTATAGGGTTTACATCATTCAGCTCTGCAATTTTTTGTGCCGCTATTGCATTAGCCATGGCAGCATCACGAAGGCGGCGCTTTAATAATGGAAATGGCTCGGTACTATGTGGCATCCAGTGGCGCACAGCAAAAGTGGGGATAACTAATTGCAGGTTATCAAGCCCAATATAACGCAGTGCAAGTGCGGGGCTGTCTACTTTTACTGAGGTACTTTTACTTCGTTGTTTTCGATAGTAAGGCAGGTTTACTAATGACACTAATTCACGGCCAAGCCAGCTGGAATCATTTACCAATGGCTCTAAACGCCCCACACTTGCCGACTTAGCCGCTAGTATATCTAGCATGGTGGCCACGTTATCTTCTATACCTATGGTGTTTTGAATAACAGCATCCATATCTTCTAATTGCTTAAATATGGCTGTTTCAATTACTTTATGAAGTTGTTTACTCGCTTGTGCTCGGTACTTGTGATGCGCAGTACTACTTTGCTGGCGTTTATGCTGTGCGGCAACTTCTACTTCTAATAAAGTGCGTTGCTTTATGGGTTCACCATAATCAATTTCTAGCGTATGAATAAAGCCAATTTGTTGATGTGCAAAGCTATGGCCAAGCAGCAAATCGTGAGCACGCTGGTCAAGCATGGAGGCTATTCGCTTTTGCGACGCAAGTTCAGTCATAAAGTCCATTCAGTATAAGTGTTACCATTCGGTGGTTACTGTAAGGTTAGAAGCGAGATAAAAAGTTAGCAAGCAATTCGAGCCCTTGAGTAGTTAAAATAGCCTCAGGATGAAATTGTACGCTTTCAAGAGCAAGCTCTGTGTGAAGTAGCCCCATAATTTCGTCAAACTCGCCTTGCTCGGTTTGGCTCCACGCAGTAATGGCTAATTCACTTGGTAAACTGTGTTTTTCGACCACCAGCGAGTGATAACGACACACAGTAAGCGGGTTTTCTAAACCGGTAAATACCCCTTTATTATTATGAACAATAGGTGAGGTTTTACCATGCATAACTTGCTTAGCACGTATAACCTTGCCTCCTAGCGCTTGCGCTATGGTTTGATGCCCTAAGCAGATACCCAAAATAGGGTAAATGCCTTTTAGTTGCTCAACGACATTGAGTGACACACCCGCTTCGTTTGGCGTACAAGGCCCCGGAGAAATAACAATATGCTTGGGGTTAAGTTGCTTAATTTGCGCAACCGATATTTCGTCATTACGCTTTACCAGCACCTCTTGGTTTAAGCGCTGAAAATATTGTACTAGGTTATAAGTAAACGAATCGTAGTTGTCGATCATCAACAGCATTACACAACGACCTTATTTAAAATGGAGTGCTCTATGCTCACATATGTGGCTTTTAAAATGAGCAGTATAAGCATTTATAATGCCTATTCTATCACTAATAATTCCCCAACATACACTAGGGCGTGCTGCGCTTTAGTGATTAACACTACTGGGCCCGAAAAGAGAATACGTAAAGGCTAATTTGTTATATTAGAAATGTTCGTATTTATGTGCAGATAAAAAGCAGGAAATAAAAAAGAAAAAGCCGGCGAGTATGCCGGCCTTAATAATTTATTGTACAGAAATAACAACTTTACCCATGGCTTGGCCACTTGCTAAGCGATCATGCGCTTTAGCTGCGTCTTCTAAACTAAAGTCTTGTTCGTCAAGTACAGGGCGCATACCGCCTGCTTAAACAATTTGTGCAAGTTTAGTCAGTTTTTCGCCGTGGTCTTGACGGTTAAAGTCGTGGATCATTGGAATAAGCATAAAGATTACGTTTAACGATAACCCTTTAAAATGTACTGGGCTTAAATCTACTTCTAATAAAGAAAGCGTTGTAGATACCTGAGCATTTAGCTTTGCTGCAGCAAATGAGTTAGTCAGGTTACCGCCACCTACGGTGTCAAACACCATGTCAAAGCCCGCATTATTAGTGTGCTTTTCAACATACTGCTCTACGGTTTCGTCTTTAAAGTTTATGCCTGTAGCACCAAAGCTTTCTATTAGTGCTAGTTGCTCTGCGTTACCGCCCGTTGAGTAAACATCAGCGCCAAAATGCTTAGCTAGTTGTACTGCTAAATGGCCTACACCACCTGCGCCGCCGTGTACTAATACTTTTGGCCTGCACTTACACTTGCTCGTGTTAAGCCTTCAAGTGCTGTAATACCTACAAGTGGAATAGCGGCTGCTTCTTTCATGCTTAGGTTTTTAGGTTTGTGAGCGATTAAGCGTTTATCAGCAAGAATAAACTCAGCAAGTGTACCGGGTAAATCGCCTAGGCCCCCAGCACAACCATATACTTCATCACCTACTGCAAAGTCTGTTACGCCTTCGCCAACAGCTTCAACGGTGCCTGCAAAGTCCATCCCTAAAATGCCCGGTAGTTCTGGAGCAAAGGGTAAGTCAGCACCCATTTGACGTATCATCATATCAATTGTATTTACGCTTGTTGCCGCAATACGAACTAACACATTACCTGCTGTTACTTGTGGTTTTGCAACCTCAGTTGCTACAAATTCGTCAGTGCCACCAAAATTATTAATTATCATTGCTTTCATGGGTATTGCCTCTGTTATCTGTTGATAAGTCATTATGTAGTGAAGTTTCATTGTAGACACCCGCTTTACAAATGATAATAAGGCTAAATAAACAATCAGTTTCAAAATAATATTGATAATAGTGTTTAAATATCTCCCATCCTTTTTAAAAATAGGGATTAAGGCAAACCCTACCCAGTCGTTGCGCTATACCCATTTAGGTTTGCTGTGGTTGATTTATGGTGGTGTAAACCCCAGAGTAATAAGTGAAAAGGTAGTAATTCACTTAAATAACTCATTTATCCTACTAAGGAGCGACTATGTTAGGCGAAGACCACTCACTGACCAATGACTTTCCACAGTACCTAAATACCATTGCAGAGCTAAATAAAAGCGACACAGAATTTGCCAAAAAGGCAGATAAGTACGACAAGCTAGATAAAGAAATACGCACTTTAGAGCTTAAAGATGCGCCCATTAGCGATGAGCAAATGAATCAGCTAAAGCATGAGCGTTCAGAATTAAAAGACTGGTTATACGAGCGTTTACAGCAAGAGTAATATTGCACAAAAAAAAAGAGTTCACCGTTAGGTGAACTCTTTGACGATCAACAAAGGGTAAAACATTTAATACCAATTCGCATAATTAAGTGGTCTATTTTGAGGATGGATAAACATGTTGATAGCAAGGCAAAAAATTCGCTATTTAGTTGTTCTAAATGAGAATTTTTTAACGCAGATAGCGACACGTTTAGCCCCTGAAAATGATTAAGTAATATTGCGAATTGGTATAAAGCACATATCGGCTTTATAAAAAACGACTAGGTCTTATTAGGCATGAGTAAAATTTTCGCGTTAATAGCCCACTAGCTATCAGCATTTAGCTGAGTAAGCAGGCTATCTAACGTATCAACTAACTGCTGATTTTTATCCGGGTTGAGCGCATCTGGGTGCGGCGGTGTAAAGCGCTCTGCATCGTTATCGAAATAAAGGCCAGTGGCATCTTTAAATTCGTCACTTAATGCGGCACGGCAAAAAATATCGGCACCTAGTTTTAAGTCGCCACCAGCAAGCCCGTAGGCATCTTTTACCATTTTACTACCTAGTAACGACTTAGGGTTTACCGCAACGACTAACGGCCCGTTACCTTTAAGTGCTAAACCTAAGTGACGCGACCACATAGTGATAGCCAATTTGCTTTGCGCGTAAGCTGCGCTATCTGACAGTGGCTTTTTGCCCACTAACGAGTCAAAGTTAACGCTGGTTTGTGCAGCCGATGACACGTTAACCACACGTGATTGCGTGTTCATTACAGGCAGTAACGCTTTAGTAAGTAAATAAGGCGCTAACGTGTTAACCGCAAAACGTGCATCTAGCCCATCTGCAGTGGTGATATTAGGCAATTTATATACGCCGGCGTTATTAATAAGTACATCGAGTGTTTTATTCGCGTTTTGTAAGTCGGCTAACACTGATTGAGCTAATGTGTTTACTTGCGCCATATCGCTTAAATCAGCAATGTAGGTCGCTGTGCTTGCTTGCGGGTAATCAGCGTTTAGGCTTGCTTGTACGGCCTTTAACTTGTCTTGGTTGCGCCCGTGCAATAATACAGTATGCCCTTTTGCTAACAACATTTTAGCGGTCTCTAGGCCAATACCGTCGGTGGCACCGGTTAATAAAATTGTTTTTTTCATGTTGATCAATCCTTCTCTATTAAGACTAGCCCATTGCATTAATGCCAAATTACACAGGCATTAACTCACTGCTATTTGTTTATATTAGCACCCCTTTTAACGACTAATAATTAGTGACTCAGTAGAATCAGTTTATAGAATTAATTGATAAACCTAGGCGTCTTTATTAAGTAGGCATAGCACTGCGCCTTTGCTAGGGCGAATTTTAAGCGTTTATTTGAAATAACGAGCAATCATAACTATTGTTTTTAAATTACCTTAATAGTAGTATTTATCATACAAATACACTTTTTCGAGAAAACACATGAAAGTTTTAGTTACAGGCGGTATGGGTTATATAGGTAGCCACACATGTATTGCCCTTCATGAGGCAGGCATTACCCCAGTTATTTACGACAACTTATCTAACGCAAGCCCCCTTGTGCTTGATCAACTCGAAAAAATTACCGGTACTCGCTTTGAGTTTATTTTAGGTGACATTCAAGACGAGCAGCAGTTTAAACTTGCCCTTAAACACAGCAAGGCAGAGGCTGTATTTCACTTTGCAGCGCTGAAAGCGGTAGGTGAATCAACCGAGCAACCACTGCGTTATTACCAAAACAATGTGTCGGGCACATTAAGCATGCTACAAAACATGCAAGAGGTAGGCGTAAACCATATTATATTTAGCTCATCAGCCACTGTGTATGGCGAGCCAGATTACCTCCCTATTGATGAAAAACACCCTATACGCGCTACTAACCCTTACGGTTGGACCAAAGTTATGGTTGAACAAGCCATGCAAGACGTATGTAAGGCTAACAGCAAATTTATGGGTATAGCGCTTCGTTACTTTAACCCAGTAGGTGCTCACCCAAGCGGT
Organism: Pseudoalteromonas sp. S3785; assembly: GCF_005887365.1. NCBI lineage: Bacteria > Pseudomonadati > Pseudomonadota > Gammaproteobacteria > Alteromonadales > Pseudoalteromonadaceae > Pseudoalteromonas > Pseudoalteromonas sp. S3785. The sequence goes on from NZ_PNCT01000011.1 coordinate 45,710, forward strand.
TTATTAGGCGAAAGCCCAAATGGTATTCCAAATAATTTAATGCCTTTTATTGCCCAAACTGCGGTAGGCAAACGTGAGGTGGTTAATATTTTTGGTGACGACTACGACACTAAAGATGGCACTGGCGTGCGCGACTATATTCACGTTTTAGATTTAGCTAAAGGCCATGTAGCAGCCTTTATGCAGCACAAAACAGATACTGCCTTTCATGCTTATAACTTAGGCACAGGGCAAGGTTATTCAGTGCTTGATATGATCAACGCTTTTAGCGCATCAGCCAATAAAGATATTCCTTATAAAATTGCACCGCGCCGTGCAGGCGATATTGCCTGTAATTACGCCGATGCCACAAAAGCGCAAACCACACTTAACTGGCACGCAGAACTAACACTGAGCGACATGACAAACGATACATGGCGCTGGCAAACTAATTACCCAAGTGGGTTGGAGAGTTAACATGGCTTTATTAGAAAGTACTCACAGACGTAAAAACCCGCTAACGGGGCGTTGGGTATTAGTATCACCGCATCGTAATAATCGCCCGTGGTTAGGTGCTACAGAAGCAGTAAACGAAAGCGTGCTGCCAAAACACGATGAAAGCTGCCCACTTTGCCCTGGCAACACCCGTGCAAATGGCGATAGCAACCCAGATTACAAATACACCCATGTATTTAAAAATGACTTTGGCGCCTTGACACCTAATGAAAGCGAGCAATCGCAAAGCTTAGCGTCAGACAGCGATTTATTTATTGCTGATGAAGCAAGTGGCGAATGCCGCGTTATTTGTTTTTCGCCAGAGCATAATAAAACGCTGCCAGAGCTTGAGCACGATGCCCTACACGAAGTTGTAAAAACCTGGAAAGACAACTACACAGAACTTGCACAGCACTATGAATGTGTTCAGGTATTTGAAAATAAAGGCGAGATAATGGGTTGCTCGCAACCTCACCCCCATGGCCAAGTATGGGCTCACTCGCACTTATCAACCGAAATAGAAGCCGAAGATGCGCAGCAGCTTGCTTATTATAAAAAGCATGGCAGCGCAATGCTTGCCGATTACGTGCAAAAAGAGCAAGCAGATAAAACCCGCGTCGTATTTGAAAACGAGCACTGGCTTGTTGTAGTGCCATTTTGGGCTGCATGGCCGTTTGAAACACTGCTTGTAACTAAAGATAACATTCAAAACTTTAGCCAGCTAAACGATGCGCAAACAGACGCTTTAGCACAGACACTAAAAGTATTAACGACTAAATACGACAACGTATTTAATTGTAGCTTCCCGTATTCTATGGGGTGGCACAATGCCCCCGCTAATCGAGGCTCAGATGAGCAACATTGGCGCTTACATGCTCACTTTTATCCGCCGCTACTTCGCTCTGCCACCGTGAAAAAACACATGGTTGGCTACGAAATGCTAGGCGAAAGCCAGCGCGATTTAAGCGCAGAAACAGCTGCCTCTATTTTACAAGCAGCCAGTACCACACACTACAAAAAAACAGCAGGACACACAGATGACGCTTAACGATTTTCAACAACACTTTTTATCACTGTACGGTGCGCCTGCTCAAGGTATTGCTGCTGCACCTGGGCGTGTAAACCTCATTGGCGAATTTACCGATTACAACGACGGCTTTGTATTTCCGTGCTCGTTAGAGTTTCGTACTCAAGTTATGTTTAAACAGCGCGACGACAACATAATTACCGTGCATTCGTTAAATTACCCAGGCGAAAAAGATAGCTTTAGTGTTGATGAAGACATCAGCGAAGGACAATCGCAATGGGGCAACTATATTCGTGCCGTGGCATTTGTATTAAAGCGTGCAGGCCACACTTTACGTGGCGCCGATTTACTGATTGACAGTAACTTACCACAAGGCAGTGGCTTATCGTCATCAGCCGCATTAGAAGTAGCCATTGGTGGTATGTTTAACCATATTGCACAACTTGGTTTAAGCGAAGAAAAAATTGCATTACTAGGCCAAGAAGCCGAAAACGACTTTATGCATTGCCAATCGGGCATTATGGATCAGCTTATTTCGGCAAAAGGCGAAAACGGTCATGCGCTTTTAATTGACTGTGAAAACCTAGCCACTGAGTCTGTAAAAGTACCGGATGATTTAAACATTGTTATTGTTAACTCAAACTACCCACGTAAGTTAGTAGATAGCGAATACAACCAACGTCGTGTTGACTGTGAGCAAGCAGCTGCAAAAATGAACGTAGCCACGCTTCGTAAAGCAACCATGGCTACGCTTGAAGCAACAAAAGATGTATTAAGCGAAAACGAATACAAGCGTGCACACCACGTAATTAGCGAAAATGAGCGTGTAATTGCAGCAACTAAAGCGCTGCAAAATAACGACATTGATACGCTGCGCGAGCTAATGGCGGCATCGCACCAATCGCTTAAACATTACTTTGAAGTAACCGTGCCAGCGACCGACGGCCTAGTCGAAATTTGTAAAGAAGCCATGGGCGAGCGCGGCGCAGTACGTATGACCGGCGGCGGCTTTGGCGGTGCGATTGTATGTTTATGCCGTGATGCAGAAGTCCCTCTTATTAAAGCAGCAGTTGAACAGCACTACTTTGAACGCTTTAACTTAAATGCCGACATTTACGTATGTTCAGCAGGTTCAGGATTACAAATTACGTCTTTTTAAACATCATTAAGGAATAAGCATGGCAAAGGTTAACTGGGGTATTATTGGGTGTGGCAATATTGCTCACACCTTTGCTAAAAGCATTACGCATTGCGCTAATGCACAGCTTATTGGCGCTGCATCGACCAGCGAGCAGCGCGCAAATGAATTTGCCACACACTATTGCATTAAAGGCTATGAGAGCTACCAAGCTCTTATGCAATGCCCACACATTGACGCCATTTATATTGCCAATACCCACGAGCAACACTTTAAAACCATTGCGCAATGTTTAATGCACAATAAGCATGTACTCAGCGAAAAACCCATTACGGTTAATGCACAGCAACTCACTACCCTTAGCCAGTTAGCCGAGCACCAAAACTGCTTTTTAATGGAAGGTGTATGGATGCGCTTTTTACCTGCCATAGTAAAACTGCAGCAGCTATTAAGCGAGGGCGTAATAGGCAAAGTACACAGTGTGAATGCCAACTTTAGCTTAGCGGGCAACTTTGCTGACTCGCACCGCTTAATGAACCCAGCGACCGCAGGTGGCGCATTGCTTGATTTAGGTATTTACCCTATATCAATTGCCGATGTGGTATTTAATAAAGCCCCTGAGCAAATTAAATCATTAGTACATAAAAGCACGACCGGCGTAGATGAGCGCAGTGTAACCCTTATAAATTACGGCCAAGGGCAATTTGCGCAGCTTAGTAGCGCATTACAACAAAGTGGCCCTACCGAAGCATGTGTTTTAGGGGAGCACGGATATATTCGCATTGCTGACTTTGTCGGTGCACAGTCGTTAGAGCTTCATTTAAACGCACAACAAGTGCAGCATTTTGACTTTAGCTTTAATGACGATGAAAACTTTAAATTTGAAATTGCTCACGTTAGCGAATGTATTTTACAACAACAAACACAAAGCAATGTATTACCACTGAGTACCAGCCTGCGGGTAATGCACATAATGGATACGCTTCGTGCGCAGTGGCAGCTTAAATACAGTGCTAGCGTTGAAACCCATGAGCTAGATTAATAATAAAAAATACACACAACAAGGATACACAATGACAAGCACACACACTTTAAAGGCGCTTTCAAAAGCCTTACTGCTAGCGACTGGCTGCTTAACAGCAAGTACTGTTTTTGCAGCTCAAAAAACGCCTGAGCAACTCTACCCACCTTTAACCAGCGAAGTACTTCCTGAGCTTGCTGCAAAAGGGAATTACAGCGTTGGCGTACAAACGCTTAATTTAGTAAATCCCGCACAGTTTGACCCTGCAACCCAAGCTCAAAAAGATCGCCCCCTAAAGGTAGAAGTGTGGTACCCGGCAGGAAACAGTGCAAACGCTCCCTTAACCAGCTACAGCGACATAACCCGTACAGGTAAAGCGTTTACCTTACAAGCTGATGCCATGCGCGATGTAGCTATAAATAACAAAGAGCACTATCCCGTTATTGTGCTCTCGCACGGGTATACCGGCTATCGTACAATTATGTATTACTTGGGCGAACATTTAGCATCGCACGGATACATTGTGGCAGCCATAGATCATACCGACTCAACCAATGCCGATGTTGATTTTAAAAATGCGCCGTTTTCGGGCTTTTTTAGTACCCTTATTAACCGCTCACGCGATCAGCAATTTGTACTTAACTACTTTAACGAACAAAATAACTTTGCCAGCAAGCAAGTAGATAACAAAAACGCAGGCATAATTGGTTACTCTATGGGTGGTTTTGGCGCAGTTAATACAATTGGTGGCTGTTATGATTTTAACGAGCAAACTACCGCCATGTTTACCGGTATAAAAGACCCTGCACAAATTAAACAAGTACAGCAATTACTCAATAGCTGTGCTGGTGGGCAATATAAAAACCCACAAGTAGATACACGCATAAAAGCTATGGTGGCCTTTGCGCCTTGGGGCGGGCAACATAACTTATTTAATGCCAGTGCTATGCAAAACATAAAAGTGCCTTCGCTTTATGTAGCGGGCAGCTTAGACGATATATCCGGTTATGAAGGTATTAAACACCTTTATAACCAAACGGGCAGCAAAAATAAGTACATGCTTACTTACAAAAACGCCCGCCATAATATTGCGCCGCACCCTGCACCTGCTATTGCCAAACGTAGCAGCGAATTAGATATAGGCCATTACTACGAGCCATCGTGGTCAATGCGCACCCTAAACGAGGCCAACAAACACTTTGTACTTGCTATGATGGATTGCCATGTAAAAGGCATTACCAGCCAATGTGAATATCTAGACTTACCACAAAACGGCGACCAAGCTATTGTTGATGGTAAGCCACTGCCACAATGGCACGGGTTTGATAATCGTTTTTCTACTGGTATGGATTGGCAACAAGCTAAACCACACACCAAGTAATATTAAGCTTTAAGCGGCTATTTTTATATTTAGCCGCATACGCACTTAAAATAATGCTGCTATAAAACACCTGTTATTTAAAAGAGTTAGCAAATAAAAACAGCGTGCTTATTTTTTAAACGGCTATTTTAAGAAAAAATCATTGCCATTAATCTTAGTTAAAGGCAATCTAGTCATATATAAGATAAGATAAATAACACAAATATCATGTCAAAATACATACTCTCAATTGATCAAGGAACCACAAGCTCTCGGGCCATCTTGTTTACAAAAGATGCAGACGTTTTTGGCTCAGCACAACAAGAATTTTCGCAGCATTTTCCGCAAAATGGTTGGGTAGAACACGACCCTAACGATATTTGGCAAACAGTGCTAAGTACCAGCCGCGAAGTATTAGCAGATAAAAACGTAAACCCTGAAGAAATTATTGCCATTGGTATCACCAACCAACGTGAAACCACCTTAGTGTGGAACAAAAAAACCGGCAAACCAATTTATAACGCCATTGTGTGGCAAGACCGCCGCACCAGCGATTACTGCGAAAGCCTAAGCACTGACGAGCTTTGCCAAACCATAAGTGATAAAACCGGCTTACTGCTAGACCCGTATTTTTCGGCTACTAAAGTACGCTGGATTTTAGACAACGTAGCAGGTGCACGCGAACAAGCCCTTGCAGGTGAACTGGCTTTTGGCACAGTTGACACCTATTTACTTTGGCACCTAACGGGTGGCAAAGAGCACCGTACCGATGCAACTAACGCATCACGCACTATGTTATTTAATATCCATACCCAGCAATGGGATCAAGAGTTACTCGATTTATTCGAAATTCCTGAATCTATGCTGCCGCAAGTCATGGACTCAGCCGACGAATTTGGCTCAACCAGCGACGATATTTTTGGCGCGCCAATACGTGTGTGTGGTATTGCCGGCGACCAACAAGCAGCCCTTGTGGGCCACGCATGTTTTGAACAAGGCATGGCGAAAAGCACCTATGGTACGGGCTGTTTTTTAATGCTTAATACCGGCGAAAAAGCGCTTACCTCTGAAAACCGCTTACTGACTACGGTTGCTTATAGATTAAATGGCAAGCCAACTTACGCCATTGAAGGCAGTATTTTTATGGCAGGCGCCACTATGCAGTGGATTGTTGAAGGCTTAAAACTATTAAGCCATGCCGGCGAGAGCGAATCGTTAGTAAAAGATGTACCGCTCGATCATGGGGTATTTTTAGTGCCTTCGTTTACAGGTTTAGGTGCGCCCTATTGGGACCCAAATGCACGGGGCGCTATTTTAGGTTTAACGCGCGATTCAGGCATTAGCACCATTGTTGCTGCGGCGTTGCAATCGGTTGGATATCAAACCAAAGACTTACAAAAAGCAATGGAGCGTGATGGCCTACGCCCAAGCGTGTTAAGGGTTGATGGCGGTATGGTTAAAAATAACTGGGTACTTGCCTTTTTATCAAACATTTTAGGCGCAACCGTAGAGCGCCCAACAGTGACCGAAACCACCTCTTTAGGCGTAGCATACTTAGCAGGCCTACAAACCGGTGTGTATGAGTCAACGGAGCAATTAGCAAAAATGTGGACCTGTGACCGTCGCTTTGAGCCAGTTATGAGCGCTGACGAGCGTAATGATTTATACGCAAAATGGCAGCACTGTGTAGCGCAAGTTCGTTTATCTAGTGACGATTGCCAACAGCAGTAAAAACTAGCCGCTAATTAAGTTGGCGGCTTATCAAACATAAATAAAGTCAGCTAAATAGCGCGTTGTACGCTGTATGTTTTAAAAAGATCAGGATTAAAAATTAACACACAAAAAGCGCGGTTATCTATTGTCAAATAAGAGCCGCCGCTTTATGATGTTATATGTCTTATTTATATTACAAATAAAAAGGTTAGCTCGGTGGAATTAGCAGATAACGAATACGACTTACTTGTCGTCGGTGGCGGTGTAAACGGCACTGGAATAGCAGCTGATGCAGCAGGCAGAGGATTAAAGGTGCTTTTGTGCGAACAATCAGACCTAGCCAGTGCAACGTCTTCAAATAGTTCTAAGCTGATCCACGGCGGTTTACGCTACCTTGAACATTACGAATTTAGATTAGTAAAAGAAGCACTTGCAGAGCGTGAAGTGCTGCTTAAAAATGCCCCGCACATTATGTGGCCGCTCACCTTTAGGCTACCGCACCAATCGCACCTACGCCCAGCGTGGATGATTCGCATTGGCTTATTTATGTACGACAACCTAGCCAAGCGCGAAACACTTGCTGGTTCGCGTGGCATTAAGTTTGGTGAAAACAGCGTATTAGAACCTTCAATTACAAAAGGGTTCGAATACTCAGATGGCTGGGTTGATGATTCACGTTTGGTAATTTTAAACGCCCTAGCCGCTCAAGATAAAGGCGCGACCATTGCTACGCAAACCAAATGTGTCAGTGCAAAACGCATTGATAGCCAATGGCAGGTAACGCTTGAGCAACAGCAAACTAAGTCGCAACAGACGATTAAAGCCAAAGGCATTGTAAATGCCGCAGGTCCGTGGGTTGCTAAACTATTTGACGAAGCCCTGATAGAAAAGTCACCTCAAAATATTCGCCTTGTAAAAGGCAGCCACATTGTAGTGCCGCGTATTCACGATGAAAAACAAGCGTATATTTTACAAAATAAAGATCAGCGTATTGTGTTTGTTATACCGTTTGAAGATGATTACTCACTGGTAGGCACCACCGATGTTGAACACAAAGGCGCAGCGCAAGATGTGAAAATCAGCGATGAAGAAATCGATTACTTAATTAATATTACTAACAGCTACTTTAAAAACCACATTAAGCGCGAAGACATAGTACATACCTTTTCGGGTGTGCGCCCACTGCTTGATGACGAGTCAGTTAATGCACAAAAAGTAACGCGAGATTACAAGTTAGAGCTATCAAGCGAAGGCAAACACACACCCCTGTTAAGTGTGTTTGGTGGTAAAATTACTACCTACCGTAAACTTGCCGAAGCTGCGGTGAATAAACTTGAAGAGTTTTACCCGCAAATGAGTGCAGCGTGGACTAAACACAGCGCACTGCCTGGTGGCGATTTTAGCTCGGTAGAAGCACTCACTAATGAGCTTAAAACGGTTTATAGTTGGTTACCAGAGATCACTCTTAAACGTTTTGTACGTACCTACGGGACTCGTGCAAAATTAATTTTAGGCAATGCAACCCAGCTAAATGATTTAGGCCAAGACTTTGGCCATGGCTTATTTGCAGCAGAAGTCGATTACTTACTAAACGAAGAATGGGCGGGCAACGCTTACAATATTTTATGGCGCAGAAGTAAACTAGGCCTGCGTTTTAATGACGCGCAAGTGGCCACGCTTAATCATTATATTGCGCAAAGCCAAGGGGCTAAAACAGCCTGACAGCAGACTACAGCCAATTTCCCCCTTACTTAATTTAAGAACTAGCCCACAATAATTGTACATTCAATATTGGGGGCTTTTTTATATTTACTTGGTTTTATTACTATTAAATAAGTAGTTAAAACCACTTAACGTAGCCTCTTTCACGTCAAACTCTAAACACTGCACACCAATGCAATTTAACGCATGGGTAAAACAGGTATTTAGTTGCTCTGTGCCAATAACCACCACTTTAGAGTTATTCACTAATTGCCATTCGCTAGCATGGCGTGCTGCGCGTACATCACTACCTATTAACACGCCCGACAAATACGCCTTGGCTTGCACTGGTGTTAACTCTTTTGAAAGCTGGCGCGTACGGACACTAAAAATACCGTGCGCCAAATTACCGCTGTCACTGCCTAGGGTAAGTTCACAACCTTGCTCAAAGGCATGCCAATCAAACTCCCCTGCCTCACAATCGTTAGGAATAAGTACACTTTGATGGCATAGCAAGTCGTATAATTCGCCCGTCATTGCGGTTTTAAAACAGATAATATGGCCATCTTTTAACAGCACCCATTTAGTATGGGTACCGGGTAAACAAATGAGTACCTCACCGTGCTGATAGGTCGGATTTTGTTTTAAAAACCCTAAAATTTGCAGTTCTTCGCCGCGCATTACATCAAATAAATTGTTTTTTAATGTACACTTTGTGCCAGGCAAGGCACTGACTTTATTACCTGCGCAATCAAAGTTAATTGCGCCACTGAGTAGGCTTTCGGGGTTTATAGGGCACGCCAAATAAGGGGTCTCTTTCCAGCCAATACTTGAGGTGATTTGCCCAGCCATATAAATAGGTAAAACGCCGTATTCGCTGGTCCATGGTGCAACGACACCAATTAAAGTGTGTTCAAAATTTTGTTTATCTCTAATCACACCTGGGCCATCGCGCTGAGCAATTAACGTTAATTGCCCTGTGGTATTTACGCTGCATAAATAAGCGCGTAAATGACTCGTGCCCCAATCTACGGCTATAAAAAGGTTTAAGTGCTGCAACTTAGAGCCTCCCACCGTCAATTTTAATGCCTTGACCTGTGATCATACTGCTTTCGTCGGCAGCTAAAAAAAGTGCCAAGTTAGCCACATCTTCAGGGGTTACTAACTTTTTAAGTGCCATGGCTTCCATCCACTTCACTTGCTCTTCTTTAGTAAACCAACTGGCTAATTGGCGGTCGGTGGCAACCCAACCCGGCAAGATAGCATTTACTCTTATGCCAAACTCACCATAATCGCGAGCAAGTGCCTTAGTCATGCCGATTAAGCCAGCCTTTGCTGTAACATAACCCGCCATTTGCGGCTGCCCCATAATGGCATTAATAGAGCTAAAATTAATAATACTCCCCGCGCCTTCGCTTTTCATAAAAGACATAGCAACTTGCGAGGCAAAAAACGCCGGATTTAAGTTAATTTGTAGGCATTGGTCCCAATCTTGGACAGTAACATCTTCACTGGCTTGGCGGCGGTCGTTGGCTACATTGTTTACCAGAACATTGATAGCCCCTAGTTCAGCGCATGCATCTACCAAAGATTGCTGCAAAGCATTTGAGTCGGTAACATCAACCTGTCTAAACCATAATTTAGCGTTAGGCAATGAGGCAATAAGAGATTGAGCAGCGTCGTTATTAATATCTATAAAGGCTATTTTGGCAGACTGAGCGGCAAATGCTTTTACCATTGCTCGGCCAATGCCTGAAGCCCCCCCAGTAATAAAAACAACTTTGCCAGAAATACTGGGGTACTGAGCGTGATTATTCAAATGCGTTTCTCCATAATACAAACTGCTTCTCTTAGTACTTATAATTATTTGCTAAAGAGATTACTATTACAGCTGTGTTAAAATACTTGCCTTTAGCAAAGTTTATAACATATCCTTTCGTACATTAATATGATATATGATATATAATAAAGCAATAACTCACTCGGATACCGCTCAATGAAAAGCCAACCTCGTCAAAACTTAACACAACAATTAACCCATGATTTAGGCTTTGCAATTGTGCGTGGCGTATACCCAGTTAACGAAGGCCTGCCCTCAGAAGCTGACCTATGCGTAAAATACGATGTGAGTCGCAGTGCCACGCGCGAAGCAGTCAAAATGCTCTCTGCTAAGGGCTTAATATCTTCTCGTCCTAAACAAGGTATTCGCGTACTGCCAGAGAGCAGCTGGAATATGTTTGACACCGACGTATTGCGCTGGATTTTAAGCAGTAAACCGTCACTTTCTTTATTAAAAGAGTTTACACAAGTACGTGTAGCACTTGAGCCACAAGCTGCCGCCTTAGCTGCTGAAAATGCCAGCGCCGAACAACTTGCTGAAATAGACAACGCACTTGCCCGTATGGCCGATGCAGATCAAGGATTAGATGACCCATTAGAGGCAGATATTGCTTTTCATACTAGTATTTTAGTGGCCAGTAATAACCGTTTCTTTGTGCAGTTAACAGAATTTATTAGCACCGCGCTGCGCGTAAGTATTCGCTATACCAATCATATTAAAGGTGTGCCAGGGGCAGACGTTGCAAAGCACGCTGACATTTTAGATACGATTAAATCGCGTAACCCGCAGCGCGCTAAACAAGCAGTAGAAACCATTTTAGAAGAAGCGCTTGAGCTGATTGAGTCTAAACTCGATTAATAATTTTTCGAGCAATTAAAAAGGGAGCTAATGAGCTCCCTTTTTACTGCTTGCTATACTTTAGTAAGCTCAAAAATAAGTGATGTTTGCGGGAATGAAATTGGCATTTGTAGGCCAAATTCCATCAACGCTTCACCGGTAAATGTTTGTCCGTTAACAGCCGCAATAGATGAAGGACGGTATTCTTCAAATTTAACAGGCCACACTAAATTAAGTGTGTACTGCGTATCTGCATCTAAACCAACAAAACGAAGCTTATTAGGCGCAGTGCGCGGTGTTTCGCGTACACTGTTATACGCAAATAACGCTTTTGATTTTTGCTCGTTGATTAAACCAAAGTTAATTGATAAATCGTCACTATCTAGGCGATACAAATCGGCTGCATGAATAAAGTCACGGTGCTCTTTGTGTAGCGCAATAGCTGCTTTAAGCGCATTGTATTCGTGATCGGTCAGTTCCCGTGGGTCCATTTCAATGCCCATGTGGCCAAACAGTGATACCGCAGCACGCATTTCAATACTGACATTACGCCCTGTGATATGACAATCACGCGGGCCTACGTGTGCACCCATAACCGACGATGGAAAGAAGAAAGAACAACCACGTTGAATTTCAAGACGGTCAAGTGCATCGTTAGAGTCTGACGTCCATACACGATCTGTGTGTGCAAGCACGCCGTAATCTACACGGGCACCGCCTGATGAGCAGCTTTCAATTTCAAGGCCTGGGTGCGCCGCTTTAATGCGGTCAATTAAACGATACAGTGCCAGTGTTTGCTGATGCACTGCAGGCTTGCCTGAGAAGTTACCCGCGTGGTTAATATCGCGGTTCATATCCCATTTAATGTACTTAATTGTTGGGTATTCAACTAAAATGTCATCAATCGCTTTGTATAGGTATTCAACAACCTCTGTACGCGTTAAATCAAGCACCAGCTGGTTTCTAAAGCTAAGTTGTTCGTTATTTTCTGAGCCTAATACCCAATCAGGATGAGCGCGGTATAAGTCACTGTCAGGGTTTACCATTTCAGGTTCAAACCAAATACCAAACTCCATGCCTAAACTGTTTACATGATCAATCACTGGCGATAGGCCGTCTGGATAAATTTCGTAATCTACTGTCCAATCACCTAAGCCTGCATAATCACCACGGCGGCCTTTAAACCAACCGTCGTCTAGTACAAAACGCTCAATACCTAATGGCGCTACTTTATCGGCTAATTGCTTTAGCGTGTCTACATCGTGGTCAAAGTAAATGCCTTCCCATGTGTTGTAATGCACTGGGCGTGTTTTTTCGCGCTGTGCTTGGCTAAGTAAGTTAGCTTTAACAAAACGATGAAAATTACGCGACAGCGCACTAAAGCCGTCGCTCGAAAACGAGCCATAAATACTTGGGCTTTGATACGTTTGGCCTTTGGCAAGGGTAAGCTCGCCAGGTAATAATAACTCACCCATTTGCACATAGCGGCGCCCTTCAGGTAGTAGCTCAGCGCGCAGCTTGTTATTACCGCTCCAACCTAGATGAAAGCCATAACATTCGCCCTGCTGCTCACCTGCACCTTCAGTGTGTACTAATAAACCAGGGAATACATCGTGCGAGGTTTTACCTTTACGGTTTTCGCGTACAAAGCTGCCGAGCACTAAATCAACCGATTGACGTTGGAATTCGTTTGACCAACGTCCTTCAAAGCTTACTAGCTTGTTCATGCTATCGGGTAATTGGAACGTGGGTGCGGCGCAAAAATTAACGCTTAGCGGTGCCTCATTTAAATTAGTTAAAACCGTATGCGCACTTAGCACATCGGTGTGGCTATCAAGCGTAATGCTGTGCACAACTTCAATACCGCGAAGCTCATCTACGCTTACAAATTCAAGGGTTGACTGTGAAGGCTGGCGAACTTCTTTAAGCTTTGGCCCAACTGACCAAGCAATAGTGTCGTTGCTCAACTCTAAGCCAGGTGCACCAGTAAAACCTTCACCTAATAGCGGAGAAAGAGAAATAGGTGCTTCTTCAACCACGGCACATTTTACTTCCTGACGAGTCGCAAGCTGAGTTAGCATTGTTTCTGTTGTTTGCTCAGATAGGCGCTTACCAAAATAAAGTAATGCCGGTGTTTTGCTCTGGCAGTCGAAAATAACGGTGCTGTTTGCGCTGTCTAATCGAAAGAATGGTTTAATATCGGCCATGATTCTCCTGTCCTCTTTAATGAAGATGAGTTTAATACGCGAGTACATTATATGTGTGCTTACTCGCCGCTTACTGCATCAAATTGCAGTCAGTGATTTTAAAATAATAGTATATATCATACAAATTACTTTTAGATAGTGTTTACGGTGTAATTTAGCCAATATTATTACTGGCTGTACCAGTCATTAACTTAAACAGCGGTTAAAAAATTTAATAACACCTTCAGCAATATTTATTTAGCAGACTTTCAGCCAGAGCAATTCTGTAATATCTCTGCGTAGTTAGCGCTCAAAGTCGCAACGAGTGATAGGTGGATTTTCTACGTGTAGTGTAGGTTAATTTAATAAATAAAAATCGGCCTAAGTTACCTTAGGCCGATTTAGTAATGTGTTAACTGGTAATAAAAAGTAATGTAACTTTTTACTGCTGGTTATTTTGGTGCGTGCACTTGGGGCGTATCTTCAATAACGGGAGATTTACCCGACCACTGTGCATTTAAACCAAACACTACTTTATTAACAGTTAGCGCAAAGGCTACACAAACAATAAGTGTAATTGGCATTAAGTGAATATAGTGTAGTTCCGTATGTAGCGGCGAGTTTTCAAATGTCAGCATGCCATACATAACAACACCTAAAATAACCGCGGCAATACCTGCACGCGCATCCACATTTTTAAACAATAAGCCCACGACAAAAATTGAGAATATAGGCATACTTAATAAGCCGTTTAACTGTTGTAGTAAGTTAATAATGCTGTCGGCTTGCTGGTAAATAGGCACAAGCACAAGCGTTAAACTAGTAAGTAACAACGTAACGTAGCCACTTAGCTTTACTACACTTGGTTCTTTATTAAAGTATGCTTCGTGAATATCACATACATATAATGCAGTTGCAGAGTTTAATAAGCTGTTATAAGTAGAAAGCACTGCTGCTGCCATTGCTGCAGCAAACACACCCGTTAACCATGCGGGCATTACGTCTCCTACAATTCGGCCATAAGCTGCATCGCCAATGTCGCCATACAGTTTGTACGAAATAATACCCGGTAGCACCACAATTGCCGGAACAATTAAAAAGCGAATACCCGCTGCTGCAAATATCCCTTTTTGCGCTTCTTTAACGTTTGGCGCAGCCATTGCACGCTGGGTAATGGTTTGGTTAGTTCCCCAGTAATACATTTGAATAAAGATCATACCGGTTAAAAGCGTAGGCCATGGGATTGGCGAGTCATCGTCACCAATAAGGGTTAAGCGCTCTTGTGGAATGTCGCTAAAGTCGTAATCAATCGCATTAAGCGCTAAAAATACAACCAGTATTGCCATACCTAGCACTAACAACCCATTATAAGTATCTGATACAGCAACCGCGCGTAAGCCTCCAAAAAATGCATAAATAGCGCCTACCAATGCAAATGCGGTCGCTATGTACATTAGCGGAATATCAACTTTAAACATGGTTTGCATAAATAGCGCACCAGAATATATAACCGCAGGCATGTAAATTAGTGCGTTACCTAAAAAGAATAAGCCACCAATAACAGCGCGAATATGCTTATTGTTGTAGCGTTTTTCTAACAGCTCCGTGGTGGTTGTACAGTTATATTTGTAATAAACGGGAATAAATACTTTGGCTAAAATAATAAGCCCTAAAATAGCCGCTAATTCCCACCACACGAGCAAAGCCATTTGATTGCCATTCATGCCCACCAGCTGGTCGGTACTTAAATTTGTGAGTGTAATTGAACCTGCAACAAACATCCAAGTAAGGCCACCGCCCGCTAAAAAATACTCTTTTGTTTGATTATCACCACTATTACGGTTTTGGCCTCGGCACTTCCAATATGTAAGCCCACCAATTAAGGCGGTTACAAAGAAAAAAACCACCAACTGCAAAATGTTGTCTGACATGTGTGTGTCTCCAGCGCGTTAAACGCAATGTCTGTCTATGTGAACGTATTAGCCTATGAAGGCTAAATAATAAATTGCACCTTACAGTGCGTGAGCATCTCGACTTAGTTCTAACTTAATTTGCTTTAATGGCATAAGTTCAGGATGCTGGTTATGACGCTTTACTAACGCATTTAACTGAAACAACGAAATAAGCATGCTGTTAAGTACGCTTAGGTAACCTTGTTTGTGTAAATTGGCAATGGTATCGCTGTCTAAAGTTTGCAGTTTATCTTCATCAACAGTGCTCAAACCTTGAATAGTTTGCGCATCGCCTTGTCCAAACTGCAAAACAATATCTATGTTTTTGATAAGCCCTAAGCGGGCAATTTCTTGGGTAAATTGATACGTTTGGTAATCATTTTTTAAATCGTTTTCTAGTAGCTTTTGCTGCGCACTTAAATACAGGCTTGGGTTGCCTTTGGCATCAAATAGCGGCTCGCCTTGCTGCGTGTTAACGGCTGAGCTTTGCTCATCAATAGCAATAAAGTAATCACTGCTATTTGCCTCACGAGTGAGTAAATAAAGCGGCTGGGTTTGCATGCACACAGGCGTATAAAGCGCTTGCCATTGATTGTTACTCACAAATAAACTTTGCTGAGCACTAAAGCTGGTTAAGCCCGAGATAGTGTAGCTGCCGTTGTGTGCATTACGCGCTAAAAAAATAGGTAAATCGCAGGCAGCTTTTGCTACTTCGTTTGCACGTAGATTGACTAAATGCTGTGTTTTTGCGTATTCAACACCCGCATTAGGGTTAATTTTTATTGTTTGGTGTTGAGTATTTGATAGTTCACTAATTGCCATAGTTACACATCCTTAAACTGGGTTAGCCGCAAGCCACTGCTCAATATAAGCACGGTGAGGCGGCAACGTTTGCAACATCTGCTGTGTAAGCTGGCTGTTACGTTCAATTATTTGGTTTGCTTGCGCATCGTTTGAGTACAAATACGCTTGCTTAGTAAAGTCGGGCTTAAAGCCCATACCGTATAAAACATACTGGTAACTGGCGGCAGGAAATAGCTCTAATGCGCCATGAAAATCTTGAATAAGTGGCCCACGTGCGCCCCAAAGCAATAAGTCTTCTTGTAAGCTTTGCGGAATGCTTTGCGGTTGTACGTGCGCTTGCCAATAAGGCTCTGGACGCTTAGTTAGCATGTAATGTAGTTTTAAAAAGTCGATAATACGCTGCCAGCGATAATCCATTTGCTCATTAAAGCGCTTTGCAACTATTGGCATTACTTGGGTATCGGCTGGCATATGCTCTGCAACAAAGCGAGAGGAAATTTCAACCAACATAATGGCGGTTGCCTCAAGCGGCTCTACAAACCCTGCCGACATCCCCACTGCAACACAGTTTTTGTTCCAAAACTTTTCTCTGTAACCCGACTCAAAACTTATTTTTCGGGCGGTTAAGCCTTTAGCAGCATCACCTAAATAGTTACGTAAGTTTTGCTCGGCTTCTTCATCTGATAAGAACTTGCTTGAATATACATGCCCTACTCCCCGGCGATGCGTTAGGCCTATATCCCAAATCCACCCAGCATTTTGTGCGGTGGCAATGGTGTGACTGGCCAGTGACTCATCGCCTTCTTCGTAGGGGACTTGCATAGCTAGGGCGCTGTCGTTAAATAATACGTGGTCCATTTTTTTAAATGGCACGTTAAGGGCTTGGCCTAATAACAGCGATGAAAAACCCGTGCAGTCTATGTATAAATCGGCGTTTATGGTGCGGGTTTGATCTTTTAAGGTAAGGGTGTTTATAGCCCCGCTTTCATCAAGCTTTACCTGATCAACGGTGCCAATAATATGCTCAATGCCTAGTTTGCTCTTACAATGTTGCTTTAATAACTCCGCAAAGGCACCGGCATCTAAATGATATGCATAATTACAATTAGCTTGATACTCGCCTTGTGCAATGCCTCTTGGAGCTAAGTTTGCTTCGCAAATATCGTGCTGAAAATTAGTTTGCTGAGCAAAGTTTTCAACATTATCTAAATAGGGGGCTAAATCTATACGGCCGTAACCTAGCGGTACCGTAAAGGGATGGTAGTAAAAATCGTTGTTGCCATGCGTCCAGTTTACAAATTTACCGCCTTGTTTAAAGGTGGCATTACAGGCTTTAAATACGTCCACTTCTCGCAAACCAATTTGCTGAAGCGTGTTTTTCATCGTGGGCCAGGTACCTTCACCTACACCAATTGTTGGAATATCAGATGATTCTACCAACATCACTTTTAAGCCATCACCCTTATTACCTTGGTGATACGAAGCGATAATTGCAGCGCTCAGCCATCCTGCTGTACCGCCACCAATTACGGCGATTGTTTTTATTGCTTTATTCATAACGGACTACTCTTTGAGTACTTTATTGATAACCGATTAGGCAACAAATGCCCTTTCGGGCATTTGTTTAAATTAGTCTCATTTTGTGCAAATTAGCTACTAACTTTATTAGTAACAGTACTTATTATGCACTGCAATGAAAACTAAGAGGCAATCGCTGCCTCTGCTATCAATTAAAACGTACCGCGAATACCAAACGCGTAACGTGAGCCATTATCTTCTACAGAGTAGATTTGATTAGCAAAACGGCCCGTTTGCACTAGCTCTTCTTCAGTAATGTTGATGCCTTCGGCAAAAATAGTGAGGTTTTCGTTGATATCGTAGCTTGCACTAATATCCCATTGACCGTACGTTTCTACGTTCACTGGTTCGCCGTTAAAGCCGTTATCAACTAAGCGTAAAAAGCCTTCACGGTTGTTAAATGCAACACGTGCCTGCCAATTATCTTGCTCGTAAAACAATACTAAGTTTTGCGAATCACCTAAGCCTTCAAGGGCAAATGTTTGTGAAGTATCAGAGCCAACACTAATGTCGCTATCTACTACTGTGGCATTAGCAATAAAACCAAAGCCGTTTTCAAACATATGAGTTACACCGATTTCGTAACCCGTTACCGTTGCAGACTCACCATTTTGCGGGCGGCTCACAGTGTAAACTTCTGAGCTACCGTTAAGCTCGGCATCGGTTTGGTCAGTACAGGTTGTACACGCAAAATCAGGGCCTGTACGGTCAGTCATGTCGTATGTTTCGTCGCCGGTTAGGGTAACAATAAAGTCATCCACTTCTTTACTAAATACGGCAAAGCTAAATAAGTTAGCATCGTTGTAATACCACTCGTAAGAGATATCCCAGTTTTCAGACTGGAACGGCTTAAGAGCTGGATTACCACCACTTGCTGTTAAGTTTTGACGACGAGGCTCGTTAAACGTGGTCGCAGGTGATAACTGTGACATAGTAGGACGAGTAATACTGTCGTACGCTGCAAAGCGTAAAATCATGTTGTCTTGCAGTTCAAGCTTAACGTTAAACGACGGAAGTAAGTTTGAGTAACTTGTCCCTTCTTTAATGTCTGTTGCCGGGCCAAATACGTTTTGGAATAAAGTGGCATCAGAGGTAGGAATAACATCACTGATAAAA
Source organism: Pseudoalteromonas sp. S3785 (assembly GCF_005887365.1). NCBI lineage: Bacteria > Pseudomonadati > Pseudomonadota > Gammaproteobacteria > Alteromonadales > Pseudoalteromonadaceae > Pseudoalteromonas > Pseudoalteromonas sp. S3785. The sequence goes on from NZ_PNCT01000011.1 coordinate 64,457, forward strand.
CTTTGTACAGCAGCTACTTCAATATCTGTTTCTGAGTAACGTGCACCCATGTTAACTGTTACTGGCATATCAGCTAGGTCAAAACCAATGGTAAAGTCCATGTAAAGGCTAGTGATATCTTCGTTAATTGTGTAACGGTTATTTTGTAGTGTTGGCTCAACAGGGAAACCTTGATCAGCTAGGTAATCAAGCATTTTGTCGCCGTCGTAGCTATAAAATGTATCGATTAAACCTGGGAAGTAGTTACTTGCTGAATACGCTTCAAAATCAATTTCATCAAGTGGTGCTTCAGTGCCGTAACCACAAAATTGACATTGGCTACCAAAAATTTGGAAGCTTGATTTTTCACGTTCTTGACGATATGCACCAAAGTTAATGCGATCAACTGGGCCTTTATCTGGTACGTATTCAAAATCGGCTTTAATTTCGGTAATTTCATCTTCATCAGTAAACTGGTTACCAATTTCGTTGTAGTGAAGACGCGCAAGGCTTGCATCTGGCAGCGAGCCATTTTCAAAGCCATCATGCTGTACGGTAGGAACGCTACCAGTGCCATCAAAGCTGTAGCTGTTAATAATACCCACTACGTTAAAGCGGTCGTTACCTGCACGGTCGTTTTCAGCTGTTGAGCGAGACACGTCAAATTTTGCTTTTAATGACTCGTTTACTTGCCAGTCAACGTTAACGCCAAACGCTTTGTTAGTTACATCACGCGAGTTACGTGTGTGCGATACAAAGTCGGTTGCTGGGTTGCCACTGGCGTTACCTAAACCTACTTCTTGCGTAAAGGTAAGCAAGGTGCCCGTTTCTGGGTCGATTGTTGCGCTACCTACGCGGTCTGGTTCAAACCAAGACGCTAAATCGCGCACTGATGAGTCCACTTCAAATTTTGAAATTAAACCATCTACGGTAATAGTAATATCGTCAGACGGTGCATATTGTAATACTAAGCTTGCATTGGTACGTTCGCGGTCTTGCTCATCTACAACTTGGTCCCAGTTACGTGGGATGTATGCATTGTCGTATAACACGCCATCTTGTGGGTTTGAAATTGTTTGTCCACCGCGCCAACCCGCCGTTAAAATTTGGTTGTTTTGCAGCTTACGTTGTTGGTTAGTGATGGCAAAAAGCACACCAAGCTTGTCGTCGTTAAACGTATTACTTACTAAAAATGAAGCCGATGGCGATACTTCTTCAGAAAGGCTTTCGTACATACCTTTTACTGAACCAATTACGTGTAAGCCACCAAAATCGAATGGACGGGCTGTGGTTACGTTAACCGTACCCCCAATGCCACCTTCTTGAAGCGTTGCACTGTTACTTTTATAAATATCTGCACCGGTGATTTGATCTGCTGCTAATACATCAAAGTTAAATTCACGACCCGCGCTGTCTGTTGCAATTTGACGACCATTTACAAGGACCGTATTAAATTGTGGACCAAAACCACGAATGGTTACTGCTTGCCCTTCACCACCACTACGGTCAATGGCTACACCTGTGATACGTTGCAAAGACTCTGCGACGTTTAAATCAGGAAATTTACCAAGATCTTCTGCTTTAATCCCATCGGTTACAACATTAGATGCTTTTTTATCTAACATTGATGAACGTAAGCTGCTGCGAATACCCGTTACTGCGATAACCTCAACATCCTTATCTACTGTCGGTGTGTCGCCTTCAGCGCCTTGAGCTGCAACGTTACCGCTTGCCAATATGCCTGTAATAGCAATACTGAGTGCGGTTTTCCTGTTGAACGATAACTTATTGTTAATTATCATTTTTTAAAAACTCCTGATTGTGTGTAGTCATTTTGTTGTTGTGCGGTGTGTATAGCTTCAAATACTATTTATAATATAAATACTTTAAATTGAGCAAAAGTGCAACCTTTTCCTTAATTATGGCTATCTTTTTGTTACGTGTATTTTTCTTTTTGTTTTCTTTAATTTAACAGTGGAATTAGTACGTTATTGTGTAAATGAAAAAATTATTTGCTGAGAATATTCTTCATCCGGCAATAAATTAGCTTTAGGGAAATCGCTTCTGTTTGCTGCATTAGGCCAGTTTTGTGCCTCTAAGCATACGGCCTGGCGGGCTTTAAACGGGGAGCCTACAAAATTTGCTGTATAAAGCTGCATACCAGGTTGGGTACTTTTAAGGGTTAAATTAACACCCGTGTGTGGCGAGGTTAATATAGCCATAGTTTTTAAGCGGCTGTCACCACTAAAAATATAGCAATGATCAAAGCCACTGCCGGCATTAAGTTGCGCATGCTGTGCACACAATGCATCGCCAATGCGCTTAGGGTTGGTAAAATCAAAACAACTGCCCGAACCATCTTCATGATGGGCAAGCGGTATGCTGTTACTATCGATAGGTAAATAGGTTGCGGTATTTATTTGCAGCAGGTGATCGTTAATACTCTCACTGCCTTCAAGATTAAAATAGCAGTGGTTGGTAAAGTTAACGAGGGTTTCTTTATCGGTTTTGGCTTTATAAGAAAGTATAAGCTCACCGTTACAAGCGGTTATGGTTTGCCAAACGTGTAATTGACCAGGAAAGCCTTCTTCACCATCTGCCGAGCAATAATAAAGCTCCACTTCATTACTGTTTTGTTTAGTGACTTGCCACAGTACTTTATTAAAGCCTTTTTCGCCGCCATGTAAGCTATTTGGGCCATTATTTGCTTTAAGTTGGTACTCTGTGCCTGATAATACAAAATGTGCGTTTTCAATACGATTTGCGTAGCGCCCGACTGTTGCACCTAAATAAAATGGGTTTTCTAAATAATACTGTGGGTCGCTCACTGCGAGCGTCATCTCTTGGTTATTAAACTTTATGCTTTTGATAATAGCGCCAAATGGCAATATTTCCGCAGTTAAGCTATTACCATCGCTAAGCGTTATCACCTCTAACGGTTTATTGCCAGTTGTAGATGCCACATTCATTCTCCATAAACTACCTGCTCAACAGTACCTGTTATAGCGGTGCAACAATATATAATATAAATAGTATATAAGTGAGGAGCGTAACTCAATCAAAATACGTTAAAAAAACAGCTATAAAAATTTACAGCTGTCGCTTGTGGTTTACATAACCGCTCCTCGTTGCGTGGAGTACATACACCTAGTTAAATTAGGTGCTCGTTAAGTGCTGCGACTTCTGCCTCACTTAAATTTTGCTTAGCTTTGTTTTTAAAGTTATAACGCACTAATACCGTTTTACCCACAACACAGCATTTACCTTGCTGCCACGCCTCTTGCTTAATGGTAAAAGAGCTATTTCCTATATGCTCTACAGAGGTTTTGACAGTGACTTCGTGGCCATAAAATAACTCCCCTACAAACGATGCTTCTATTTTAGCGATGATCAGTTTCCAGTCGTGTGGGTTTAGATCGGGAGTAAAAAATTTAAAAATAGGGACACGTGCGGCTTCAAACCATACTGGTAGTACGGTATTGTTAATGTGTCCGAGTGCATCTGTTTCGCTAAAGCGCGGCATCACTTTTTCAATAAACATAAAAATCCAAATAATAACTAAATAAAAAGGTAAATCATGACGGACTTTATCCACGTTATTGATAACGCGTTAAGCGATGATTTTTGCGATAATTTTATTACCACATTCTCTAACAGCCCGCATGTAAAACAAGGTGTAACTTCTGGTGGTGTGGACTTAAAAAAGAAAGACAGCCACGACCTACAACTAAACGCTTACCCAGAATACGCACAACAATTAAAGCATATTCAGCAAACCACTGCACAGCATGTTTTTAACTATGTAGAAGCCCACTTTTTTATGTTAATTGGCGTATTTGGCTTAAAAGTTTACCACCCAAAAACGGGGGATGTGGTGGATTTAACACAGGATAACTTTGACGAAGTGGGCAAACCCCAACTCTCTGTGCTGGTACAGCAAATATTTAGACTTGGGAACATTCAGGCGCAAAAGTACGAAATAAATAAAGGCGGCTACCCTTACTGGCATAGTGAAGTGTATCCACAACTACAACATAATGAAGCGCTGCACCGTGTATTATTATTTATGTTTTATTTAAACGATGTAGAGGAAGGTGGCGAAACAGAGTTTTATTATCAAAAACGTAAAATTGCGCCTAAAAAAGGCACTATGGTCATTGCCCCTGGCTACTTTACGCACACCCATCGAGGTAATAAGCCGGTTTCGAACGATAAATATATATTAACGTCATGGGTGCTATTTAATCGTGCAGAGCACATATACGGTACACCTAAGAGCTAGCTCCTAAGTAATCAACCAATAAAAAAGCCATAAGGTTTTTACTTATGGCTTTTAAAATACTTGCTGGATAAGGCTTTAGCCCAATAGCTCATCAAATAAATCAAATAACTTATCTAGCTCTTCGGTAGTGTTATAATGCATACAACCAATACGCACTACACCGCCTTTATCAAGCACACCTAATTGCTTACATAAGCCTTGTGCATAAAAATTACCATCCCACACACAAATATGCTGTTTGCCTAAAAACTCAGACACCTCACGCGGCTCTAACCCTTCAAAGGTTAAAGCAAATGTAGGCGTACGTCCGTTTAAGCGCTCAAGGTCATCAATGCCAAATAGCTTAATACGCGGGTAATTTACTAAACGCGTTAAAAAGTACTCACTCAGCGCCATTTCGTGCTGCTTTGTTTTAGCAAACGCCGCAGTTAACTTTTCACGGCGTGTATGGCTGTCGTCAAGTTCGCTAATTGCAGCAATGTAATCTACAGCGGCAATAAAACCAGCTAACGCTTCAAAGCTTTGCGTGCCTGTTTCCCATCTGCCTGGTGCTACATCTTTAGCTGGTTCTACTTTGTAAGGCGTAAAACCTTCAAGATGCTGCGTTTTACCGTACACCATGCCTAAGTGAGGGCCAAAAAACTTATACGCTGAACAGGCCAAAAAGTCGCAATCTAGGGCCTGCACGTCAACAAGCTCATGCGGTGCATAATGCACGGCATCAACGTACACTAATGCGCCTACAGCATGAGCAAGCTCTATAATACGTTTTATATCGTTAATAGAACCTGTGGTATTTGAAGCATAAGTAACAGCCACTAGTTTAGTATTTCTGTTTAATAAGCTTGCAAACTGCGCCATATCTAAGCTGCAATCAGCCTCGTTAATTAAAGCTGTTTGAACTTTAACGCCTTTATCTTGCGCTGCTTGCTGCCATGACGATACATTTGAGAAGTGATCAGCGTTAGTCACAATAATCTCATCACCGGCTTGCCAATCACGCGAAATAGCGCGACTAAAGCTAAAGGTAAGGCTGGTCATGTTAGGGCCAAACACTATATTTTGTGCACTTGGCGCATTCAGTAAGTCGGCCGCTGCTTGGCGCGCATTGGCCATTAACTCAACGGTTTTATCACTTGAAAAAAACGCACCGCCTAAGTTTGAGTTGTAATGCCCTAAATAAGCAGTCATTTCATTTAGAACAGACTGAGGTACTTGAGAGCCACCTGGACCATCTAAAAATATTGGCGATTTACCATCAACAGTTTGTATTAATGCAGGAAACTGCTCACGTAATTGCGCTATGTTCATGAGCACTCCTTAAGAGGTAAGTACAAAACAATCCAGGTAACCTGGCTTGCTTGCATCTACTTTGTTCATTGGCGTTGCATTGTGCCAAACTTGACGGTCGTTTATTAGTGCAAACATGCCGTCTTTAATTTCCATTTTAAAACACGGTTCGGCTTGCTTGTGTTCGTATACTAGCAGCTCACCGCCTTCTAGGTTTTCGTGAGAAACACCACACACACAAACATGGTCAAAGCCATCTTGGTGCACGCCTTCAGGTGCCGCTGGCGTATCGCTATCAATAGCAAGCATTCTAAATTGATGTATTTCAATATCACGGCCTTCATCAATGCCGGTAAGCTCACAAAACTCACTTACAATGCTTTTCATACCTTCTGACTCAAGTAAGCTTTGCTCTAAGTTTTCATAAGTACGCTCAACATTACCCTGAAAGGTATTGATAGAATCGTCTTGAACAAATGCTTTGGCAGCTTGTAGTTTTAGCTCACCATTTTGAAATTTAATTACCGAGTAACGACGCTTACGAAATTCACCATCTGCATATGGATTCGCAGGTAGGTTATCAAAAGAAGGCTTAACCAAATCAATATTTGCTTGGTTAATAAAACGTAGTTGCAGTAAATTCTGGTTGTTTAATGCAGTCATAAAATCTCGCTTAAAATAATGAGAATATTAAAAGAGATTTTAATGCATGTGTGGAGGATTTTCTGAGCATAAATTGGGATGTAAAAGATTAAAAGTTAAATTTTAAGATCTAAAACTCTAGTTTATTGAAAATTTAATTCAAAAAAATTGGCTACACTGCGTAGCCAATTTATTAAATTTAATCACCGCTCTAATTTTAGCCCGAAACTATAGAGCGTATTCACTCCATTAGTTCAAATGCGATATTAATATCGCAGCTTTGCGCCAAATAATGAACCGTGTATGTATTGTCTTCTAAAACGCCATCACACCCGCTTATAGACTCTAATTTATAGCCTGCATTTGCAGAAATATTAAAAGTTAACGTATCGCCATGAAAGCTTGTGTAGTTTTCAACGCCGTTATTTACTACACCATTACCATCTGAATAAACTGTAACATCATACCTTGGCTCAAAAATCGTAAAGGTCACCTCTTCTTGACTTTGACATGCTGTACCTTGTAAATACTCACAAAGCACTATCTCATCACGATCATTTGAAATAAATTCAATCACCTTGCTTTGACCGTCTTGCTCGTAGGTAAACTTACCTTCGAGTAATTCAAGTGATGTAACTTTAATATCGTTTTTCCAAAGCTCGTACCCATCCACATAGTAAACTCCCCACTTTACGAAGTTCTCACCACTGTGCTCGTAAATTTCAAAAGGGATTTCATGCTCATAAAACTTATCAGCCCTTGTATTTTCAATATAGTTCTCAAAGTAAAGTGACGCATAAGAAAAATTTTCTTCTCCCGTATTTGTATCAAAAGCTCTAGATACACGCTCAACCACTTGGTAGTCATCATTGCGATTAATAAGCCTATAATCCATTGTGAAGTCAATCAAACACGTCTCTAAAGTCAAATCACAATCGGAGCCGTATGTTCCTGTTAGTTGGTCATACTTTCTGCTTCGACTAAAGTTTCCTTCTTTAAACTCACCTTGAATGGAGCTTGTAAAAAAGGTGAAGAACACTTGGCCATCTTCATATATTTGTAGCTCATCCCAAATGGTCTCTAAGTCATGGCCTTCTTTAAATAAATGACGCCCAGTAAAGTTACTCGGGGTAATTTCTTGCTCTTCTTGCCTTACCATTATGGCAACATTTATTTGCTTTTCATCTTCATACTGGCTTTGCATAATTACTTGATAGCCAAGGTCTATATCCTTAGTAATATAGATATCTTCAACGCTATCAGAAGTCGTAATTTTAAGTCCTACTGCTGTTTGCTGCCAAGAAAAGCTTTCTGTTTGCGCTTCATCTATAGTATCGACTACGCTACCTGTTCCATCATCATTTAGCAGTAATTCCTTAACGGTACTTTCAGATGGGATATCTAACGACCAACTACCAACCAAATCGCTTGAGGTTAAATCAATTTGAGGCACTACTGAATCAAATAACTTAACATAGCTATCACTGTGCCACTCTTCAACTAGTTCCTCGTTACGAAACTTACTTAAACTTTGCGTCATTTGGTACCAGCCGTTACCTAAATCGAAACGTTCCTTTAGTACAATACTGGTCATTACATCTTTACGTCTAACTTCTACTTGAGTGCCATTTTCAACTTCATACGCAACACTTTCATTTAATACATACTCATCAGAAAAATAAACTCTAATTTCGTCAAAATATTTAGACCAAGTGATCGCAACCTGGTTATTGCCAGTAAATGCGCCCTCTTCATTTTCATTAAGCTCTAATTTGAACGAGGTAGAGGTAAAGTAATCAGGATTATTAATTAAAAATTGCCCTGATATTGTTTCTGGCTTTTCCACAAAGGTCGCATTAATTTCGCAGTCACTGTGTCCACTAAAGGCAATATAATATTCTCCCTCAATATAACCTTCGCATCCCTCTATTGAGTCAACTTCATAGCCCTCATTAGGCGCTATATTAAAACCGACCAGCTGAGCAAAAGGCACCTCTTGAACTGCTGGCTGTAGTTGACCAAAATCATTAGATACAGCTGTTAAAGTCACTCGTGGGTTTTTAGATTGATAGACTGTTTTATCGTTCTGTGTACAGCTACTACCTTGTTGGTAATTACAAATAGTGTATGTTTCACCATCACCACTAACAATTTCAAAAAGCCATGTTTGCGAATTTTTTTGATATTCAATGACACCTTCATTTAACTGCGCTTCATACTCGATACCATCGATTGTTATCGTAAATGAGCCGTCATCGTAATTTACCCTGATTCGATCTTCTATTACTTGCTCGCCAGTACTTTTATAAAGATTAAAATTGCTTTGTAATAAGTAGGGCGTAAACTCAGAATAGCTTAGTTCTTTACTGTACTGATAAATAAGTAAACCTTTTTGGATATCATACATATCCCCGTCAGGAGAAAACCATTTGAACTCTCTTAGTAAGTAATATTGACTGTCTTCTACTGCAATGATGTCATGGGTTACTTCGCCGCTTAAGTAACAGGTTTCATCGAACCCTTCACAACTGCTCACAGTATAGCCATTATATTCATAGCGGCGCCTAGTTAGTTTTCCATCCTCAAAAACCCCTTGGTAAGACGTTGTGCCGAGCCCTAACATTATTGTGCCATCGGCAAACACGTTCATATCATAAAGTTGTGCCGTACCAACAAAGCCTTGCCAACGCCCAACTAAATCGTCATTCGATAAAGACACCGCTTCTCTTTTTATCATTAAGCCATATTGGCTATCAGCTGGGTCGGCTGATGTAGTATCTAATGAAACTAGCTGATAGCCTGCTTTTAGATCTTTAGTAAACCAAAAATTTGTTGTTCCAACGCTACCGTCTTCATCATAGGTCACTTGTAATTTATTATTAGTCAGCTCCCACTCAAACGGGGCCGAATTATCACTTAAAACAACGCCTGTACCATCCTCGTAAAAAGCAATAGTCTCTAGGTGGCTAATGAAATTACGGCTTTCTGTTCGCTCCATTTCCCACTCACCGACAATATCTTCGACGGTCAAACTTAAGGTTTTACTTTTAAGAATAAGGTTGGTGGTTTGTATTTCTTGTTTGTTACGCGCTTCAATGCTGTTTTCGTAGACTGTAATATCACTTTTAATATCTATTGTTTTAAAAACATCGTTTTCGCCGAGTACTTGCAACGAGAATGAATTTAAATGCTCATCATAAACAGTTTCAACATCGTCTTCGACTTGGGAGTATTTATTAATAAGTACAGGAGACTGTAAATTAACTTCAATTTTACCACTTACTTCTTCCCACGTTACTGAGCTACCCGTAACTGCATGATAGTGACCAGTGCCATTTTCGTTTAAGGTTAAGTGGCTAGCGGGATTTGCATAATAACGCGGAGAATTAATTATATATTCACCAACCAACGGCTCTTTTGAGCCTGTTACTAAATCTTCATCTTCTTTAATTTCGGTTTTTGTTTGCTCTATTAAATCGGGATCTTGCTCATTAACGTCCTCTTCAAACTGCTCTGCTGCTTCTTCGTTAGTTACTAAATCTAGAGTGCTCTCTACGCCCTCAGGCAGCTCGTAATTAGGGTTATCTACAATAATTTTAATCAGGCTCGCCAGCTGTACTTTTTCATCTGCATCAACATTTAAAAGTGCATTATCTAGCTCATCTTCACTTGTCGGTTCATCACCGCCTCTTACAATCAGTGCATACTCTGCTGTTGTCACGTTAGTAGTGTTAACGCCAAAGTTTTCATCGCTGTCTAAAATGCCATCATCACCTGCCTGCGTAGCTAACTTTTTAACAGAGCTAAGCTGAGAGATAAATTCAACCCCAGGATTTAAATCATCCCGCCCTTTAGCTTTAACTTTTACTAGGGTTTGTTCTAGGGCTTCATCGACATCTAATACTATTGTGTAGACACCATTTTCATCTGCTGTCGCTGAATAAACTTCATCACCTATTATTATTTCTACACTTGCATAACTAATTGTATTATCGGTGATTAAGCCATTAAGCGTAACGGCCGTTGAGTTGCGTTTAATTAATACTTGATGAGTAGCGCTTGTTGTTGCTCCATCATTATCCTCTACAGTCACTGTAAAATTAACGGTTACATCTTCTGTAATGTCGGGTGAAAGATAAGTGATTTCATTTGAGTTTGGGTTTTGTGCGCTGAGGTTTAAAGTGGAATCGTGCTGCCAATAATAATTCACTATTTGCCCGTCAATGTCTAAAGCGCTGGCAGTAAGTGAAAAACTGGTTTTTTCTTGTATTTCTCCTTGCCCAGAAATTGCTACAGAGGGAGCTAAGTTTACAATTTCGTCGCTATCCTCATCTTTATCAAAACTACAGCCTGATACTAAAAAGCACGCACTCACAGTACTCGCTATTAGTTTTAATCGGCAGTTACTTTTATTTTCCATTATGTGCTCCGATAGTTATTTAATGCGGAGCAAGAAAATACTTGTTGATTGCTCCCTCAATCATTAACAAATGTTATTATCATTTATAGTTGTTCATTTTTTGTTAATTATCAACTTTATTTGCTGATTATTATTCCAACTATTGATTTTTTGGGCTTAACTGCTGAAAGTATTAAAATTTATTTAAACCAATAAAAAAACCCGCCTAAGCGGGTTTTTTAAAACAGATTTAAATTATACAGCTTGCTGAATAATTACGTTGTCTGCTTTTTTAGTGTACTGAGGCATACGGTGGAAGTTCAAGTAACGGTATGTATCTGCAGCCGTTGCATTGATTTTCTCTGCGTATTCTTGGTACTCAGCAGGTGTAGGTAATTTACCTAAAATTGCCGCAACAGCAGCAAGCTCAGCTGATGCTAAGAATACATTTGCGCCTGTACCTAGACGGTTAGGGAAGTTACGTGTTGAGGTAGAAACAACCGTTGCTTTATCAGCAACACGTGCTTGGTTACCCATACACAGTGAACACCCTGGCGTTTCGATACGCGCACCAACACGACCAAAGATACCGTAGTAACCTTCGTCAGTTAGTTGGTCTTTATCCATCTTCGTTGGTGGAGCTACCCAAAGTTGCGTTGGGATACGACCAGTAAAGCCATCTAGTAATTTACCCGCAGCACGGAAGTGACCAATGTTAGTCATACAAGAACCGATGAATACTTCGTCGATTTTCTCGCCAGTAACATCAGAAAGTAAACGCGCATCATCTGGGTCATTTGGAGCACAAAGGATTGGCTCTTTAATTTCTGCTAGGTCGATTTCTACAACGTGCTTGTACTCTGCATCAGCGTCAGCTTCCATAAGTTCTGGGTTTGCTAACCATTCTTGCATTGCAGTAATACGACGCTCGATTGTACGTACATCGCCGTAACCTTCAGAGATCATCCACTTAAGCATAACAATGTTAGACTCAAGGTATTCGCTGATAGACTCTTTAGAAAGCTTAACAGTACAACCTGCTGCTGAACGCTCTGCTGATGCATCTGATAATTCAAACGCTTGCTCAACAGTTAAGTGCTCAACACCTTCAATTTCTAGTACGCGACCAGAGAATTCGTTGATTTTACCTTTTTTCTCTACTGTTAATAAGCCTTGCTTAATACCGTAGTAAGGGATTGCGTGTACGAGGTCACGTAAAGTGATACCTGGCTGCATTTCACCTTTAAAGCGAACCAAAATAGACTCAGGCATATCAAGTGGCATAACACCTGTTGCTGCTGCGAACGCTACTGCACCTGAACCCGCTGGGAACGAAATACCTAATGGGAAACGTGTATGTGAGTCACCACCGGTACCTACAGTATCTGGTAATAACATACGGTTTAACCAAGAGTGAATTACACCGTCGCCAGGGCGAAGTGAAACACCGCCACGGTTCATGATGAAATCAGGAAGCGTATGGTGAGTGTTTACGTCAATTGGTTTAGGGTAAGCAGAGGTATGACAGAATGACTGCATTGTTAAATCTGCAGAGAAACCTAAACATGCTAAGTCTTTAAGCTCATCACGTGTCATAGGGCCTGTAGTATCTTGCGAACCTACAGTGGTCATTTTTGGCTCACAGTATTGGCCTGGGCGAATACCTGCTACGTTACATGCTTTACCAACCATTTTTTGCGCTAGTGTAAAGCCTTTATCAGACACTTCTGTTACTGCTGGTACTTTAAATACGTCAGTCGCACCTAAACCTAAAGAGGTACGTGCTTTGTCTGTTAGACCACGACCAATGATTAGAGGAATACGGCCGCCGGCACGTACTTCATCTAAAATAACGTCTGATTTAAGTTCAAAAGTAGAGATAACGTCATCAGTACCGTGGCGCTTAACTACACCTTCGTATGGGTAAATATCAATTTGATCACCCATATTGAACTCATCAACATTTAACTCAATTGGTAACGCACCCGAATCTTCCATTGTGTTGAAGAAAATAGGCGCAATTTTGTTACCTAAACATACACCACCCACGCGCTTATTAGGTACGTATGGGATGTCATCGCCCATAAACCAAAGCACAGAGTTGGTTGCCGATTTACGAGAAGAACCCGTACCTACAACGTCACCTACGTATGCAAGCGGTAAGCCTTTCGCTTTTAACTCTTCTAACTGTGAAATTGGACCAACTTCACCTGGTTTTTCAGGGTTAATACCGTCGCGCTCATTTTTCAGCATAGCTAAAGCATGAAGCGGAATATCTGGACGTGACCATGCATCTGGTGCAGGTGATAAATCATCTGTATTTGTTTCACCCGTTACTTTAAATACTGTAACAGAGATTTTTTCAGCAACGGCTGGCTTGTTAGTAAACCACTCTGCATCTGCCCAAGATTGGATAATCTTTTTAGCGTGCTCATTACCTGCTTTTGCTTTTTCTTCTACGTCGTAAAATGCATCAAACATTAATAATGTGTTTGATAGACCTTTTACAGCGATAGGCGCAAGTGTTTCGTCATCAAGTAGCTCAATCATTGGGGCGATGTTGTAACCACCTAGCATTGTACCTAATAATTCTGCTGCTTTTTCTTTAGATACTAATGGAGATTGTGCTTCGCCTTTAGCAACTGCCGCTAAAAAGCCTGCTTTGATGTATGCTGCATCATCAACACCTGGTGGTACACGGTTGACGAGTAAATCTAAGATGAACTCTTCTTCGCCCGCTGGTGGGTTTTTAATTAGTTCAATAAGATCAGCCGTTTGCTGAGCATCTAATGGCGCTGGTACGATACCTAACGCGGCACGTTCTTCTACGTGTTTACGATATTCTTGTAGCACAATATTGCCCTCTTGGTGACGTGAAAGTATTCGGTAGCGCCTCATGCGCAAAAAAAGTAACCCAATACTTATAGTATTCTAACGCGGGATTATAAAGCTTTTATGTATAGATGAAAATCCATCCAGCTAAGCAACTGATTATACCGACTATAAATATTATGAATAGTGGTGAGCGCAAATTCTATTTTCGTGAATGTTTGTTAAGTAATAATCATTCTTGTTTAATCTGATTAATATTGCATATGCTGTTTTAAAGGCATAAAAAACCCAGCACTAAGCTGGGTTTTTAAAATAAAGTAAGTAACTATTAACGCTTAACTTTTACACGTTCAATAGATTTTACATGTGCTTCTACACGACGGTTTTCAGCGTGAGCTTCTTTCGTGTTAGCTGTATTTTTAAGACGTTCTTCACCTAGACCAACAGTTGTAATGCGATCTTCAGCAATACCATCTTTAATTAGCTCTTGTGCTACATCATCAGCACGCTTTTTAGAAAGCATCTTGTTGTAGTTTGCATTACCTACCGCTGACGCGTGGCCTTCAAGTAGTACAGTTGTATCTTCGTGCTCTTTTAAAAACTCAGATACTGATGCAATGTCGTCAAAGTAACGTTGACCAACTTGTGCAGAATCATGTGGGAAAGTAACTAATAAGCTAGTTGTTACTTCACGGTCTTCGTATAAAGTACAGCCATCGCCATCAACAGCGTCTGTCATTGGCGTATTAGGACACTTATCATCTTTATCTAAGATGTTATCGTTATCGCTGTCTTTAGGTTCAACAGGAACCTCTACCACTGTGGTAGGTGCTGGTTCTACCGGCTGTGCAGGCATAGAATTTTGGCCAAATAAGTAGTTAATACCAATTTTAGCGCCTACATCTGTGTAACCTTTATCAAGACCTTGATATACCGCAGTTTCAGCGTTTACGAAAAAGCCATCAGTAATAAAGTGTTGGTAACCAACACCTGCGTTTAAGAATGTGTTGTCATCTACTACGTCCATTTCTTTAATACCGAATAGACCGTAGAAAGGACCGCCGTCAAGGTGGTAAAGTGCATCAATACCGTAACGCTCGCCGTCGATATTATTACGATTGCCCGCAGCTTTATCGAACGCGTTAAAGTCCATATCTGCATACTCAAGGCGAGCGCTCCAGTAATCGCTGAAACGGTAACCTGCTTCTACACCCCAACCAGTTGACTCGTTTACGTCAAGGCCAGCTTGAGCGCGCATGTTTTCCCATGACGCATCATAGTAGTCACCAAATGCACCAATATAGAAACCTTCTTCTTTATCAGCAGCGAATGTAGACGCGCTAGTTGCAGCTAACGCAATTGCAATTGTAAGTGATTTTAATTTCATTGTTTTCTTCCCATTTTAACAACTTAGAAAATTGTAGCTAATCAATACTAGCTCAACCAGTTTTGTACACACTACCCGAGCTTTTGTTAATCGATACTTAACGAAAAATAAAGTTTATAAATTTTTTCAACGATCTACAGGCATTCCAACCACCAATTGTAGGTTAAGTAAAAATTTTTACCTAATCTGCAATTAATAAATTAGGGTAATTTATAAATAGTTACTGTTCGTGAATGCGCACAATACCATTGAGCGCCTAACTGCTCAATCATTGTACACTGCATTATTTAAAAATGACTATTTATAATCAAAAACTTACAATTAATTACAATACTTAAGTACCGCAAAAAGTTTGATAGCCCTTGTCATCTTTACCTGTCTCTTGAAAGCGGGCTAAATTAGCTGTTTTATCATAGGGCTTACTCATCACCGTTAAGAAGTCGCTTAGCAGATCGCTCTCGCCGTATTGATTATATTGTGCAAGGATTTCTTCGACGATGTGATTACGTGGAATAACCCTTGGGTTGGCCGCTCTCATTAGGTTGTAGCTGTTTCCATCACACCTTTTTTGCCATAACTGGGCCCATTGCGTTAATTCATCTGGCACTTTGCCACCATTTAGTGACTCGGTAAGGGCATCAAAGGTATTGGTATAATCGAGCTTATGCTCTTGGAATAACAATAATAACTTACTTACAAGCTCCACATCGTCTTCGTTATAACCTGCTAAGCCTAATTTTTGTGCCCACATTTGATTATATTGCTCGTTAAATAACGTAGAAAACTGATTAATTAGCGGCGTCATTAAACTTACAGCTTGTTCGTCATCTTCATCTATCAGCGGTATTAGGCTTTCGGCTAAACGCGCGCAGTTCCAACTTACAATATTTGGCTGATTACCATAGGCATACCGACCTTGCTTATCAATTGAGCTAAACACGGTATCAAAATCAAAGGTATTCATCATTGCACACGGGCCGTAGTCGATAGTTTCGCCGCTTATCAAGGTATTATCAGTATTCATAACGCCATGAATAAAGCCCACTCGCATCCAGCTAATAACCAGCGCTAGCTGACTATTTATAACGGCTGCTAAAAAGTCTAAATAGCGCTGAGCCCCTGCTGATTGAATACTTGGGTAATGGCGTTCAATGGCTAGATCAGCTAGTTTTTTTAATCCCTCTACATCCCCTTGGGTTGCTAAATACTGAAACGAGCCAACGCGAATATGACTACTTGCTAAGCGAGTCACAATTGCGCCTGGTTGCGGTGGATTACGATAAACAGCTTCGCCTGTGCCAACAACAGCCAAACACCGCGTGGTTTTAATCCCTAAGCCATGCATAGCTTCGCTCATAATATACTCACGGATAGCGGGGCCTAGTGCACATCGTCCATCGCCTCCTCTTGAAAAAGGAGTGGCCCCTGAGCCTTTTAACTGAATATCCCACAGCTGATTTTTATCGTCGCTAATAGCACCAAGCAAATGCGCTCGCCCATCACCTAAACGTGGTGAAAAGTGTCCAAACTGATGCCCAGAATAACCCAGTGCCACTGCCTTTACAGATTGCGGCTCGTTGCCTGCAAAAGTGCTAGCACGTAGCTGCGGCTCAACATCTAGATTAAATTTCTCAGCTAACGATGCATTCCACAATAGCAATTGCGGAGCAGCAACACTCGATGGGTTATCCTCTATTGCAAAGTTATCTGCTATGTCTTTGTATCTAGGCACTAATTTCATTATTAATCCTCTGCCTTTTGGCGTATGCCAACTCGGTTATCGCCAACGCTATAGGCCACAATTAAACTAAGTTCTTGCAGGCTTAAACCACTTTGCTTTTGCATTTCGTTAAAAAATGCCTGCGCTGCAGTGAGTGATTTTTTAGTTTGCAGCCCACCATCAATAATTTTATGTGCTCTTAGGTAACTTTCTACGTCTCGTGAAAGTAAAAACGTATCTTTACCGAGCGCTCTTAGGGCATACGGGCCGGTATTTCCACCTAATCGAGCGCCCTGTTTTTTTAAATGTGCCCACAAGCCAATAATATTATCTGTTGGCCACTCAGCAATAAACTTGCTAAAACTGCCATGTTCCTGAGCTATTTCGTGGATCATGTAAGCATTTTCAGGAATCGTTTTCACTTTTTTATAATTACGAATAATGCGCTCATCCGTTGCCTTTTGCTCTAGCATATCGGGCGGCATCATTAGTAATTTATCAACACTAAACTCCCAAAAAACCTCTCTAAAACCCGGCCATTTACTGTTTATTACCGACCAGTAAAACCCGCTTTGAAATACTTTTCGGGTAAATTCTTCAAGCCAATCGTCGTCACTTAATGCGCTTAATGCTTTTTTAGATAAGGGTTTTGCGAGTAATAACTTAAGCATTTTTTCAGAGCCTTTTCGCTCTACAGCTCGCTTATAAATATCGCTAAATTTTTCCATACTTATTAAATACCTCATCACTGCTCATAGGGTTAGTTTACGAGAAAAGCAGCCAATACGTAACCACCCACATTTTCGATGAACTAATCTGTATCCTGCAACTTGACACCTAGACGGCTAAAATGTTTTAATCGCCGCAATTACCCTATCTAAATTGTATTTTGTTAAACCTTTTGCGGTTAAACAAAATACAAAGGGCTAGAAGAGGTGCGTTATTCAGGTAGCGTATGTTAGGAGCGCAAACTCCAGTGAGCATATGTGAGGGGAATACCGCCGAGAGGTAAACGCTTTTGCGAAGCAATTACTTCGGGCGACTAGGTTGAATCCTAGCGACTGTCACCAATAGCTGTTTTAAAACAGCTTATTAGTTTGGTGGAGAGCTTCTGGTCTTAAATAATAAGGCCGTGCGCCCTATTATTTTAAGCCCATTCGCTCTTCGAATACTGTTCGAACGACGTTAATGCGGCTCACATCATACAGCCTCCTTAATATCTCGAACACCTTATAGGTTCGTAAGAGATGATTCACAACTTCAATTTAGACGACTACGCACTGTGGACAGCGCTTGTTACGCCGTTTGATCAACAAGGTAATGTTGACTACGACACGCTCACAACACTTGTTAGCGAACAAGAAGCGGCACAAAACGGTATTTTACTGCTCGGTAGCACAGGTGAAGGCTTAGCCCTTACGCTTAAAGAGCAGCAAGGCATTGTTGAGCACGTGTGCCAATTAAAACCCAGTGTACCGCTTATGGTTGCTGTAGGCGGTAGCAATTTAGCCCAACAAAAAGAATGGGTTAGCTATTGTAATCAGCTACCTATTCACAGTTACTTACTAGGCTCGCCGCTTTATGCTAAACCAGGTGCTGTAGGTCAAACACATTGGTACGAAAGCTTATTAAGCGAAAGCGCACATCCGTGTATGTTGTACAACGTACCTGGACGCAGCGGTGTAAGCATTCCTATCGAAACCATTGAAAACTTAAAAGCGCACCCAAACTTGTGGGCGTTAAAAGAAGCCAGTGGCAACATCACCCAATTTGAAGCATACCGACAAGCCGCGCCTAATTTAGCGCTATACAGTGGCGACGATGCACTTATGCCCTACTTTGCCCAAGCAGGTGCAAAAGGCTTGGTTTCGGTTGCGGCCAATGCATGGCCCTTGCAAACACATGAGTTTGTAAAGCGCAGCCTGAGCGGTCAACACCCCAATTTATTTGCTCAGTGGACCCAGGCTATCAATAGCCTATTTGCTGTAGCAAACCCTATTCCCGTTAAAGTGCTAATGCACCAGCAAGGGCGTTTAAATAGCCCACTGTTGCGTCCACCTTTAACACATCTTGAGTTAACGCAAACCGATTGCATTACCACTGCAAACGACACCATTTTATCTTGGCATTAAATACAGGTTTTTATAATGAGCTGGTTAGAACTACTAAATAATTTAGAATCGGGCGCAGTACGCGCAGCATCACAAAACGAAAGCGGCCAATGGGAAGCTAACGTAGAAGTAAAACAAGGCATTTTAGAAGCCTTTAAAAATGGCACTAACACTGAGTTTGCAGGTGGCTTTGTAGATAAGCATAACCTTGCACCACAAGAATTTAGCACTGAAGATGGCGTGCGTATGGTACCAGGTGGCACCAGTGTTCGCCGTGGTGCATACGTAGCTAAAGGCACAATTATTATGCCACCAGCGTACGTAAATATTGGCGCATACATCGACGAAGGCACTATGGTTGATAGCCACGCATTAGTGGGCTCGTGTGCACAAGTGGGTAAAAATGTACATTTAAGTGCAGCTGTTCAATTTGGTGGTGTGTTAGAGCCAATCGGTGCTAGCCCAGTCGTGGTTGAAGACGATGCGTTTATTGGCGCAGGCTGCGTGATAGTAGAAGGCGTAGTGGTTAAAAAAGGCGCGGTACTTGCACCAGGTGTGCGCTTATCAGCAACCATTCCAGTATACGACTGCGTAAACGAACGCCAGCTTGAAAAAGGCGAGCCAATTCCAGAATACGCAATTGTAATACCTGGCTCTCGCCCTGCGTCTAACGAGTGGGCTCGTGAGCAAGGCCTCAGCATGTCGTGTGCACTCATTGTTAAATACCGCGACGAACAAAGCGATGCATCATTATTGCTAGAAGAGGTTTTACGATAATGAGCTTTTTGAGCACGCCAATCAAAAACGCTGTTAATACGCTTACACAGCAACTTGATACCCCTTTTTTCGTTTACGACTTAGATAAACTAAACGCACACCTTGCGCGTTTAGTTGCACAAACCGATGTAAAGCTTTGGTATGCAGTAAAAGCGAACCCGCTCTCTAAGGTTATTCAATGCCTAGACAACGCCGGATTTAACTTTGACGTAGCAAGTAAAGGTGAGCTTGAACAAGTCCTTGCACAAGGTATTAGTTCGCAGCGCGTGCTCAACACAGGGCCTGCAAAGAGCCCTAAACAAATTAAACACTTTATTGAGCGCGGCGTACGTATTTTTGTTGCCGAAAGCCTCAATCAAGTACGTTGGTTAAACCAACAAGCACAACTGCAAAATACGCAGCTGCAAGTTTTATTGCGTGTGCAACTACGCTGGCCTGAAGGTGAAAAAAACCCACTAGGGGGTGACAGCCTAACTCCGTTTGGGCTTGGCTGCGATGAATGGCAAGCACTCAATACTGGCGATTACCCAGCCCTAAGCTTTGACGGTCTGCATATTTTTCAGTGGGGTAATATGCTTAGCACGCAAAAGCTAAGCGAGCTGTGGTCGCAAATGATTGCACCGCTTACAGCCCTTGCCAGTAACTTAAATATAAACCTTAAAATTTTAGACTTAGGCGGCGGTTTAGGTATTCCTTATACACCAAACGATGCAACACTTGAGTGGGATGAATTAATCACCGCGCTGGCAAAAATTAAAAAAGACGCAGGTGTAGACGAGCTTTGGATGGAGCTTGGCCGCTATGCTGTAGGCGAATGCGGTCATTACGCTAACCCCGTTGTTGAGTGCAAACAAAACTACGGGCAACAGCAAGTTATTTTAATCGGTGGTATTAACCACTTATTACGCCCTGCAGTTACAAGCCAAGACTTTCCTGCAGCGCTACTACGCGAATCAACGGCGCCCGAACAAGCAATGAGCTTATATGGCCCATTATGTACTGCCCTTGATTGCTTGGGCGAGCATACCCTACCAAGCGATTTAAACGAGCAAGACTGGCTGGTGTTTAGCCAATGTGGCGCCTATGGTTTTACCGAAAGCATGCCCTATTTTTTATGCCATGAGCTAGCTGCAGAATACGTATTACAAAATGGCGAGCTCACGTGTGTACGCCAAGCTGAAGATGCCAGCCACTACCTAAGGTAATAAATATGAGCATAACAACACCCATCAGCCAAGAAAACGTTGTAGTCGGGGAAGTAGCAAACGGCTTACCTCTAACTATTCCTGTGTATCGCTTAAAAGGCGATGGCAGCGGGCCAAGCGTTTATATTCAAGCCAATATGCACGGCGCTGAGGTACAAGGTAACGCGGTTATATTTCAGTTGCTAGAGCAGTTAAAGCAGCTAAATTTAAAAGGTGATATTACTTTAGTACCTTACGCTAACCCTATTGGTTGTAATCAAAAATCAGGGGAATTTACCCTTGGACGGTTCGATCCAATTACTGGCACTAACTGGAACCGCATGTATCACTACAACAATGATTTAGTGACCCAGTTTGCCAAAGAGCATAGCCAGTACGACGACGCAGCTTTAAAAAATCACTTTAAACAAGCCTTGCTTGATGAAATAGATACTAAACTCAACGGCCCCGCGTATTTACTCAATACAGGTAAACGCATTGCGCTTAACCTGCAAAAGCTTGCGCACCAAGCCGATATAGTACTTGATTTACACACAGGTCCAATTTCAAGCAAGCATTTATATTGCCCAACCTATGCAACCGACAGTGCCCGCTATTTTAATATTGAACATGTGCTGCTTATTCCAAGCGACTTTGATGGTGCAATGGATGAAGCCAGCTTTTGCCCATGGTGGCACCTAAGTGAAGCACTTGAAGCAAAAGGCAGAGACTTTAATGTACAAGTGGAAGCCTTTACGGTAGAGCTAGGTAGCCAAGAGAAAATAGATTTAAAAGAAGCACACAACGATGCAAACAGTATTTTAAGCTATTTAAATCATAAAAATGTATTGGTAGACGCACCACACAAACCGAGCAATATAACCCGCTACGCATGCCATTTAGATGACTACTATGCTTACTACGCCCCTATTGGCGGCATGGTTGAATATGTAGCCCCGCTAGGTGGGCATATTAAAGCAGGCGAGCCCATTGCACATGTTTTACGCATGGAGCGCTACTTGAGTGAGCAGCCACTACAAACACTTAGCCTCGATTGTGATGCTATTGCAATTTTGCACTTTGCCTCGGCAAGTGTTAACCAAGGCACTGAACTTTATAAGTTTTTTACAAACGTATTTGAGCTATAGCTCACCCTTCTCATTGCGTGAGAGTAAATTAATGATTTAAAAGTTAATTTACATTAGATAAGCGGCTTAGGCCGCTTTTCTTTTGATCTAAACACTACAAGCAAACGTAAATAACATGGTTTAAACGTAAATTCAGTAAAAGTTCACCGTTACAAATGTAAAAAGACGTTATAATTTATAAATCTACCCTACTCTCAAAGGAATAAACAATGAGCTGGCGTTATTGGATTGCACTCACGGCTTTACTTAGTACCCCCTCTTTTGCCCAAGAAGAGATAAAAGAAAACGAACAAGACAACGATATAGAGCTTGTTAAGCAATGTATTTTAAACGAAGTAATTGGTGGCGACGGAAAGCAAACCTTAGACGAACTCCGTCAAAAGTGTTCAGCTCTTGAAGAAAACAAACAACTTACCGCACTTGATAAACGTAAAGCCCGCGAAGAAGTAAGCAAAAAAAACCGTAACGTGATTACACCGCATAAACGTAACTACATTTTGCCACTTTCGTATGTATCGCATCCAAACGATCGCCCGTTTGATGGCTTTGACGAGCTAACCGATGAGCAAGATGGCGAGCCACTTGATAACCTAGAGGCTAAATACCAGCTTTCTATAAAGGTTCCATTATATGATGACTTTTCAGATGACGACCAAGCCATCTACTTTGGTTTTACTTTGCAATCATACTGGCAAATTTATAATTCTGAAATTTCATCGCCATTTCGTGAAACCAATTATGAGCCAGAAATTTTTTGGGTAAATTACCTAGACCAAGAAAACGTACTGTGGGGCGATGAAATGGCCATAGCGCTGGGTATTTCTCATCAATCTAATGGCCGTAGCCAACCTAATTCTCGTTCATGGAACCGAGTTTATGCCAATTTCATTTGGGAAAACGAAGGCTTTGTATTTAGTTTCAAACCTTGGTACCGAATCGCTGAAGACGAAAAAGAGGATCCATTAGAAGCTGATGGTGATGACAATCCTGATATTTACAAATACATGGGTTACTTTGAATTTAGCGGTGCCTACCGCTATCATGATCATGAGTTTAGCTTTATGACACGTAATAATTTAAATTCAGATAATCGTGGTGCAATTCAGTTAGATTGGTCATTCCCTCTTTGGGGTCGTTTACGTGGTTACGCCCAGTACTTTAACGGTTACGGCGAAAGCCTGATTGATTACAACGCCGATATTGAGCGTGTTGGCGTGGGTATCTTGTTGACCGATTTGCTTTAACATTATATGCGCTGCTAAAAAAGCCAAGCATTTTTAAAATGCTTGGCTTTTTTAGTGAACTGTTACCGATTACTTTTTAACAGCAAAAACCCCTTCGAATTCTGCAACAACGTCGCTGCCATCAAATATAGTAACTGGTACTACGTAGCTGGTTTTTCCTTTTGCCTCCAGCTCACCGAGCTTACCTTTACAAGTTTGCACATCAACACAACCACGCGGCTCTTTATTCAGTGGCTTTAAATACTTTATATTGGCATCGGCTAATACAATATTGCCCTCAAGTCCTGCCTCTTTAAGCGCTAAGTACGTTGCGCCCCAACCGGTTAAAGTTGCCAAACTATAAATAGAGCCTGCAAACATAGTATTATGTAGGTTTAAATTAGCGTCTAAATCAGCACGAGTCGTAAATTGCCAATCTGTATAACTCTCTACTTTTATACCCATTGCATCACTAATTGGGATTGATTCACGCCAAATATTTTGCAGTATTTGTGTCCAATCGGGATGGCGAAACCAGCCAGGCTCACTAGGCTTTTGCTTAATCATTTTGAAATGTTGAACATCGCCATACGCTAAGTGGGCTTTTTCTTTTAGCTCATAGCCGTGGCGCTTATAAAACTCAAGCGCACGCTCGCGAGCAAATAACACTAATTCGCCTGCGTTTTGGGTCCATGCTATTTTTTCAAGCTCGTGTAATAAACGGCTACCAATATGCTGGTTACGGTTACCTTCGGCTACGGCCATGTAACGTACTTGCGCTTGCTCATGGTTGTTAAAGTGTAAACGGGCCACACCAAGCACATCACCGTTGTTATTTTTTATAAAGCGATGCTCTGAGTCTTGTTCCATATCGTCTTGTTCAGAGCCACGAGGCTCATTCCAAGGCGCACGTAGTACTTCCCAACGTAATTGATAGTACGCTTGCCAGTCTTCGCTGCTCTGCGGTGTAGTTACTTGAAACATATATACTCCTGTTGTTTTGCCGTAAATAAAAAATAAAGGCTACGGCATGTAATCCAACTGAATAACTCTTTAACCTGCACATTGGTTTTTACATTAGAAAATTAAAGATTAAGTTGGTTGGAATTATTATGGCAAATACCATACTCCATCTTTTAAACACTGCCAATACGACTTTGGTAAGCAAGCGAAAAAATAACTGTTTTACCCATCTCATCAGCTAGTTTATGCTGGGCCTTTAGAGATTGAACATGCACTGAGCGAAGGGTTCTGCCTAGGGGAAATTTACTCTTTGTTGCCTACATGGGTGTAAGCCAGTAGAGTAACGCAGGAGCAGTTACCTAGCCCACTAGGTTACAAATCTCGCGCCGCGATTGAATCGCCCCTAGATTGAACAAACTTTAATCCTGAAAGGTCAACAGGCCCTTAATGTTATGAGCGATTTTATAAACCCTTCAACGGGTGTAGTGAGTAGCCACTTTATTAGCCACAGCCAAGATATTGGGCAACTAGTTTACTGGCATAAATATGCAGGCGATCACATACAGGTTCGCCAATCCGGGCAGCTTCGCTGGCTGCTAATTAACGATACGTTGCAATCGGTGATAGAGCTTAACAATCCACAGCGCTTACTATTTCCACATTTAACCTATTTAGCTAAGCAGTGGCAAACTTTAGCACCACCAAATCATGTGTTAGAACTTGGCCTTGGCGGTGGCGCTATACGTAATTACTTACAATACACTTACCCGCAGGCACACGTAACATCAGTTGAAAAAAATGCAGATATAATTGCCTGCTATACAGATTTTTTCGCTCTTAAAAGCCAAAGTGACGTGCAGTGTGATGATGCACAAAATGTACTTAGCAAAGCACATAACTATGACTGGATTATTCTTGATTTATTTAGCCGGTTAGACGCGCCACGATTTTTGTTTGAACACGCGTTTTATCAAAAAATATACGATGCGCTCAACGCTGGTGGCACGCTATTTATTAACTTTTTATCGCAGCATGAGTCGCAGTTAATTCAACTGCAGCAGTTATTGCTAAATGTATTTGGGGTAAAAGTAAGCCCGCATAAAGTAGCGGGCTTTGTTAATCATATCGTTATTGTTACTAAATCTGATAATTAAACCGATAAGTTAAAGGTAACAGGTCCATCGTTACACAGGCTCACTTGCATATCGGCGCCAAACTCTCCTGTTGCAACACTAATGCCTTGAGCTTTGGCTTGCGTTACAAAGTACTCGTAAAGCGCGTTAGCTTGGCTAGGTGTGGCTGCTGATGAAAAGCTCGGGCGCATGCCTTTTTTGGTATTAGCCGCTAAAGTAAATTGCGACACCACTAATAACTCACCGCCAATATCTTTTAGGCTTAAGTTCATTTTGTCGTTTTCGTCGGTAAAAATACGGTAGTTACTTACTTTATGCAGTAGCTTATCGGCTGCTTGCTCATCATCAGGTTTTTCTACACCTAAAAGCAGTAATATACCTTGCTCTATTTGGCCAATAACTTGGTTATTAACTTCTACTTTTGCGTGTTTTACACGCTGTATTAACCCTTGCATTTAATTAGTTTCCTCGGTTTTTAGCTCATCGTCTATTTCTATTTCTGGTGTTTGCGGCACATGATTAGGGCTGATACAGGCTGTAAATTCAGCTCCTAACAACACCACTACCCACGACAAATACACCCACACAAATAAAATAGGTATGGTCGCAACAGCACCGTAAATCACTTCGTACGAAGGAAAATGACTTATATAAAGCGCAAAGCCTTTTTTAGTCAGCTCAAATAAAACAGCCGCAAAAAGTGCGCCGGGTATCGCTGCTCTTATAGAGACAGGCGTATTAGGCACTAAGGTATATAACATTAAAAAGCCAACCATTGAAAAACCATAAGGCACCAGCTTTAACAAAAAGCCGCTAAACCCAGGGATACCCTGATCGGCAAACGAAACCAACGACACAATATAGGAGGTAACACCAATACTTGCACCAAGTAGCACCGGGCCTAAACTTAACACCATCCAGTAAACAGCAAAAGAGATCATCATTGGGCGTTTTTTCTTAATTCGCCAAATGCGATTAAGCGTGGCATCAACATTACGTATAAGCAGCAATGCAATCGCCGCTAAAAAGCCAATACCCACCGCGGTCATTTGGTTCGCATTGCCAGCAAAGGAGCTGATATGCTCTTTAATAACATCAGACGAGGTAGGTACAAAGTTAGTAAACAAAAAGCTCTCTATGGCTATGCGGGTCGATTCAAACCCCGGGAAGGCCGAAAATATTGCCACGCCTACCGCAATTAATGGTACTAAAGAAAGCAAAGTAACATAGGCAAGGTAGCCTGCATTCACTGTAATTTGATCGTCTATACAGCGGTTAACGTACTGCATCCACCAACCTGGCTGTTGCCTTAAAAAGGAGATAGCTTGCTGTTTATAAAGGGAGAGCTTATCATTCATACAATTGACTTGTGCTAATCGAATTTTGATTATGATAGCAATCAGCACCATAATTTACAGCACTTACTGGTAAATAGGGATCCAAATGAAAAAACAAACATTACTTAGCGCCTCGGTACTGGCCATTACGCTTACCTTATCGGGCTGTCAGTCGGCCTATTATTCTGCAATGGAAAAAGTAGGTGTTCATAAACGCGATATTCTTATTGACCGCGTAGAAGAAACCAAAGATTCACAAGAAGAGTCGCAAGAAGAATTTCAATCAGCACTTGAGCGCCTAACGACCTTAATCAATTTTGATGGTGGCGAGTTACAAGATGCCTACAACCAACTTAACGATGATTACGAGTCGAGCTTAGCAGCAGCTAATGAAGTATCGAGCAATATTAATAAAGTAGAAGACGTAGCCGAAGCTCTTTTTGATGAATGGAGCGATGAGCTTGAGCAATACAAAAGCGCGTCGCTTAAACGCGAAAGCAGTAAAAAGCTAGCCGCTACTCAGCGTCAATTTAGCCAATTACTGCGCTCTATGCGCAGCGCAGAGAGCAAAATGGAGCCTGTGCTATCCTCTTTACAAGATAACGTACTGTACTTAAAGCATAACTTAAACGCACAAGCGGTTGCCGCTATTAAAGGCGAGTTCACTAATTTAAAACGTGATATTCAAGTGCTGATGAACGACATGAATAAATCAATTGCTGATTCAAACAAGTTTATAGAACAAATGAATAACGCAGGCTAAGTGTTTAAATTTGCCTGACAAAGCCTGCATAATGCAGGCTTTTTTGTTACGTTTTGTTACCTTTGAAGCATTCTTCAATTCACCGATGTTGCTATACTTTTATAAAAATAATAATAGAAAACAACAATGAAACTAAAAACCACCAGCCTTGTATTTATTTGTGGATTGCTTAGCGCTTGCGAAACCGCCAATCGCATTGAGGTGATTGCAGGAGAAAACACGCTTACCCCGCAGCATCAAACAGGCGAGCGAAAAGGACGCTTTTATAACCTCTACCCTGGCAAAAAAACCTACCCCACCACCTGCGAAACCGACTGCTACCCACCAAGCCCTAAATTACAATGCAAACAAGACGCTGAAGATTGCCAATTTATTGCTGCGCAAAAGCCAATTAATTTAAATACGGGCTTTACCGTGCGCTGGCTAGGACACGCGGGGTTTATGATCCGCACACCTAACGAACAATACGTGCTATTTGACCCTGTAAAAGAGCAGTTCGACTCACCTGTTGATTTAGCCTTTAGGTTAGCCTCAGGGTTTTACAGGCAACCCGGCGATTGGCTTACACAAAACGAGCTTAAAAACCTAAGTGCAGTGATGTACTCGCATATTCATTACGATCACTTTAATAAAGCCGATATAGAAGAGCTTGGTAATAAACCTCGCTACTTAACGCCATTAGGTATGGCCGACAACTTCCCTACTGGTGGGTATAACATTAGCGAAATGGCCTGGTATGCAAAAACCCTGCTTGATGATTTAACGATTCATGCCCTACCAGCGCACCACTTTAGTAGCCGCGTACTGGTGCCCTTTATTTACGAAGATAACGATAAAGACCTATGGAATGGCTGGTTGCTTGAGCAAAACGGCAATACCTTATTTTTTGCAGGCGACACAGGTTATTCAAAGCACTTTAAAGACATTCAGCAAAAATATGGCGATATAGACATATGCCTATTGCCCATAGCCTCGTATTACAGTGAAGAGAACCCTAAATGGTATCGTTATGTACACACCACACCAGAGGATGCACTGAACGCGTCGCAAGATCTTAACTGCAAAGTAATGATACCGTGGGGTTATGGTAACTCAAGTTGGAAAATGGGCGACCGGACAAGCCATTCAGCACTGTTAAGATTGCTACATATGCACAATAAAATGGCTTCAACCACACCCTTATATATTTTAAACGAAGGCGAAAGTATTTCACTGTAACTCATTGCTGTACTGATTTAGGACGATTGTTATATCTAAATACATATTAACATTGAGAAATTAATGAAAAAACACGCATTAGCTTTAAGCTGTTTATTAAGCGCCCCAGTAATGGCCATTGATGTAGCATACACATCAACCCCAATTACTATTGATGGCGTGTCTGAAAGCGCATGGGATAAAGCAACGTGGCATGATATGCCTCATTTAATGGATGGCACCCTGCCCACATCAGAGGCCGACTTTAAAGGCCGTTACCGCCTATTGTGGGATAAAAACTACCTGTATTTACAAGCGGATATAACTGACGATGTACTTATTGATACGCACCCAGACCCGACCGTAAAATATTGGGATGACGATGCGCTGGAAATTTTTATCGACAGCGATGCCTCGGGTGGGGTTCACCAATTTAACCATACTGCAATGGCTTATCATATTGGTCTTGATAATCAGGCTGCCGATTACGGCCCCGATAAAAAGGCCCATTTGTATACCGACCACCTAATCAGTAACTGGAAGCGCAATACCAAAGCGCCCTATAACATCACCTGGGAAGTCGCTATAAAGCTCTACCCTAACGATTACCAAGAAGGCGCTGTAAACACACCCGTTACGCTAAGTGAAAAACACGTCATTGGATTTATGCTCGCGTATTGCGATAACGATGGCAGCAAGGTGCGTGAGCACTTTATGGGCTCTCACAAAGTACAGCCAGTAAACGGCGACAGAAACCGTGGTTTTATAGATGCAAACGTATTTGGCAAAATTACCCTGCTGCCAAAAAATAAGTAACCACTAACAAAATAATTAAAAAATAGGTTGGGTTGAGCGCAGCGAAACCCAACGAAAAAATATCCCAGCACCAATTACAGATGCTTTGAGTTATCGATTGTTTCAGCTCTGACTCTTTTACTGCTCACTCCCTTCTCTTTGTGCAAATATTTTTTAAGTGAATTATTC
>NZ_PNCT01000110.1:0-7827 GCF_005887365.1 Pseudoalteromonas sp. S3785
AGCCTGTTAAAGCAGAGCCTGTAGCAGCTGAGCAACCAGTTACTACAAATGCAACTCAAAAAGATGCAAATGCTAAAACGGCTATCACCAAAGGCGCGGCAAGTGCACCAATGGCACAGCCGACACCTGTTGCTGATAGCGACGTAAAGCATACATCAGTTGCCATGGCACACGACAAACGTGAGTTAGTGCCTGATAGCGGCTTACGCGCAGGTTCAATTAAACCAGCAGGTCGTGCAAGTTCTGCAATGACTAAAACAATGAGCGCTGAGTAACCCTTAGCCTAATTAAAAAGCCCCGCTATTAATAAATAGCGGGGCTTTTTTGTTTTAAAACCTGTCTTGTCCTGAAATGTATTTTCTCATTTGCCCCTCTTTCGCTTCTCTTTGTGCAATAGATCTTTATTAGCAAAAATAAATAGCTGCGTTGCTTCTCGCCTAAGCAAACTTTATGACTCCAGCCAAACTTAAAAACCTTGAATAATAGTAACTTGTAGACGCACAACTTATTGGCGTGCCGGGCAAAGCCCGTAATAAACGTATATTCACAAAGAGGATATGAGACGCTGCGCTTTTAGAGAACAAATGAAAAAATAATTGTTTAAATTGGTGTTGTTTTCTCATTTTATTCTCATTCACTTTTCTTTGTGCAATAGACTTTTAAGTGGCTTTACTACCTAGCAAAAATAAAAAAGCGCGATATAAATATCGCGCTCTTAAATCGGCTTTTAATTAGATCAAATGAGTTTACTCACTTTCACTTTCCATAAAACGTTGTAGTTGATCTTTTAAGTTAGGTGGAATGCCTTTAATGACTAGTGTATCGGTCGCTTCATTGTAAGTTACACGCTCGCCTAAATGTTTGCGCTCAAAACTTACACTTACACCGCCGCCTAAGCCCGAGAACTTAACCATACTGGTCACGGTTTTTTTATCAACGGGGAAAGAGTCTTCTAAATCGTAGCTTTGCTCTTTACAAAAGCTGTCAAATGGACTGTCATCGCCTTTAGTTAAAGTCGCCGAAAGTTCAGTTACGCTTGCATCTTCACCTGTGGTTACACAGTCATTACAGTAGTCAAATACTTGCTTACGTAATTCGTCTTTTTCTGATTTATCAAACTCCTGCTCAGATAAATAATCTTCAACAGCGCTGAGCATCACTTGGCTTTGTTGTTTAGGGTCTATGCCCTCTTCACACCCTAAAAAATCTAAGAAAAAGTCTGCTACTTTTCTCCCTGCTCGCCCTTTAATAAACGAAATATAACGATTGTCGTCAGCTTGTGTGTCCCATGCGGTTAAATCAATGCGAGCTGCTAATTGCATGCGCGATATATCTAAGTGGCGCGACGCTGCTAAATCGAGCTCTGAGGTCATGCTGTAGTGCTCTTTAATGTTGATCATAGCTATTAGCATGTAATCAGTAGCCACATACTGATAATGACAAAATACTAAATAACCGGTTTCACTAAAGGCGTACTTATCAAGCTCTTCTTTTAAAATCGTAGATGCTTGCTCGGTCATGTGCCAAAAGCCTAACTCGTCGTTACGGTAGCTTTGCATTGCTGACGCTACAACACTGTTTTTATCGCCACTAAATGCACAGTAACCTTTGCCTGGCTTTGAGTTGTATGCATGATGGAGTTGTTCGATAAAAACAGCGACTTTATCATTAATCACCATTTCATCGTTTCGGAGGTGAATTTGCGTATCGTCGTCTTTTTTGTCTACATAATGAACGACTAATTTTTTAACGTCTGTTGTCATCTTTGTTTTTCACGCCTCTGGTGTTAAAATACGAGAATATAACTCTTTTATTGAACCAACTGATGCCAATCTTATCAAAATACTCTAATGAAGAAGTAGAACAAATCGTCGATCAGCTCATTGATGTGCTAACGCAACATAATGCGCCGGTTGATTTAAGCCTTATGTGTTTAGGAAATTCTATCACGCATATCCTAAAAGAGCATGTACCTGCAGGGAAAAGACAAGCCGTAACTGAGAACTTTGCAAAAGCACTTGCTCAGTCGGTTAAATAAATTATATGAATTTATCGCAGCACAATCAGTTTTCATCTAAAGCGAGTCAGTTATTAAGTTGGGGCCATTGGTTCACTTTTGCAAACATTGGTTTAGCGCTTTTTATTAGCCTAAGTTTTTTATTTGCTGATTCACCGCCAACTAGCTTTATGGGTATTACCTATATGTTAGTGACGTGGTTAAGCCATACGAGCTTTATCGCTTTTTTAGCATTTGTGCTGACGGTATTTCCTTTAAGCTTAGTGTTTCCTTATCCCCGCCATATTCGAGGTATGGCTGCCGTTATTGCAACACTTGGAGCGTCTATTTTAACGCTTGATGCATATGTATATGTTAATTTGGGCTACCACTTAAGCTCTTCTGCGCTACCGGAAATTATTTCTTTACTATGGCATCGCCTTACCAGCTCGCCGGCCCTTACTACATTGTTAGCTGGGGGGATTGTTTTACTTATTTTAGGCTTTCAGCTAGTTGTAAGTAACTATACATGGCAGCATTTAGCGCGTTTAAAACAACTTAAGTTTGCCCGTTTTGCCAGCTCGTTTTTAGTATTGTGTTTTGCACTTAGCCACAGTATTCACATTTGGGCCGATGCAAATTTAAAGTTTGATATAACGAAGCAAGATAACGTTTTACCGCTTTCGTACCCTACAACCGCTAAAAGTTTATTAGCTAAAAATGATTTACTCGACATTGAAAGCTACAAACAAGCTCACGATGTAAGAATTAATAATCAAAACGTTAATTATCAAATTCCTTCGCCTTTACAAAAGTGCGACGATTACACCGAGCAACAAGTTGATATTTTTGTATTTGAGAACGATGAACAGTTAAAACAGTTTGTTGCTAAACATGAAAACCTACATAAGACTGATCAGTTTTTACAGCCAACACACCATGGAGATAGCTTATTTAGTTTAGTGTATGGCTTACCTTCTTTTTATAAAATGAGCATTTTATCAGAGCAAACCTTGCCTGCATGGCAAAGCCAACGTAGAAGCATTGAACTTACGGGTATTGAAGAATTAAGCTTTATAAACGACCAAGCCCACTCAAACAGTGCGATTAGAATCATCAAAGCAGAGGATGCCCCTTCTCCACGCAATGACGACACGCATATTTTTGCCTTTAGCTTTGCGAATAATAGCTCAGAAGTAGTTACATCATCGGTGTTATACAGCTCTGATAAGCAAATAGCCAAGGTAGACGGGCTTATTCAACCTAGTGATATTATTGCAACCAGTGTAGGGCAATACTTAAACTGTAAGTCTGTTGTTACGCAAACCATGCTAGGTGAAAACCTCTATAAGAAAAAAACAGATACCGGCGTTAACTACTCGCAAGGTGTAGTTATTGCTTACAAAAAAGATAGAATTACGCTTATAGATTCAGACGGTAACTATAAAAATATATCTGCCGCTGAAGGTTTTTCTATAGAGCAAAGTCTCGATATCCCGTTTTTAGTACAAAGTATTAAAAAGCTAAAAACCTACACACATTAGCCCTATCCCTTAACCTAGCTTGCTATAACACCAAGCTAGGTTATATTTACTAAATCATAGTAAACGCTCAGGGATGAACTTAATGCAAAAACACACACTTTTTTTATGCGCAGTAATGGTATTCTCGCTTTCTTTACATGCGCAAAATTCCACAACCTACTATAAATGCGTGACAAAAAACGGCACTATCTTTTCGCAATTCCCATGTAAAGTTAACGCTACCGCCTATACAATTAATACTGTATCAGGAATTAATACTGCACCGGCGCATGATTACACAAAAGAGCTAAACGCACTCGAGCGCGAACGTATTGTGCTTGATCTGCAAGCAGAATTGAGAAGCAATAATAATAAGTTAGCAATTATAAAACGTAAGAAAGACCGCGCTGAGTACAATCAGCAACAGCGGCTTAATCGAATTTTAGATGACGAGGATAAAAAGTTAATTAGCAAAGATATAACCAAGCAGTTAAAAATAATAAATAAAGAGCATAAAAAGCAAACAACCGAAATTGAAAAACGTATTAAAAAGTTAGAGAAAAAAATAGCCTCCTTCCAATAGCATAGCTTTTTGTCATCACACTCAATTATGCTTTAAGCGCAAAGTATAAAAACCGAGAATATTTATCTTGGTTTTAAACTTAAAATAACATACCCTTAACAACTATAGAGTTAAAGCTCTAACGTGTATAACGTATCAGCACCACTAACACTAAAAACGTTATATGCACTTTTTTAAGGAGTGTTTATGCAGCCACGCCACATAGCAGAATTAATTTTAACGGGCTTTAAAAAGCATTATCAGCTGTTTCAAAAAACTACCGCTCAAGCCCCGCTTGCCTTCGCTAAACGTGATTGGCAGCATATTAATGACATAAGTAAACTGCGCATTAGTTATTACGATGACAGAGTAAACGAAACAACAAAAGCATTAAAACAGGCACACTTAACTGAGCACTTAGATGAACAGCTTTGGCTAGAAGTAAAAAAACTGTACCAACGTTTTTTATGCTTCCACCCTCAAGCTGAACTTGCCGAAACGTTTTATAACTCAGTATTTTGCCGTTTGTACCACAGGCGTTATTTTCATAACGACTTTATATTTGTACAAGCCACATTAAAAGATGCCCCTGCTATTCCTGTTGAGGCAGAATACCGAAGCTACTTTCCTGTGGTTGATGGTTTAAAACCCACTATAAAGCGCATTATTGAACATTTTGATTTTAAAGCCCCATTTGTAAATTTAGAGCGTGATATACGTTTGCTCGTAAAAGCATTTTATAAACAAGCGCCCGACACACACCACCAACCTTGGCAAATGCGTTTTGATATTTTGCACGCACCTTTTTATCGTAATAAAGCAGCCTATATTGTGGGCAGAGTGGTCTCTCAAAGTGGTGTACAGCCTTTTATTATCGCGGTACTTCATCATGAAGATAAAGGTTTATATCTCGATGCACTGTTAACCAAATCATCGCAAATGCGGGTTATTTTTGGCTTTGCACGTGCCTATTTTATGGTAGAAACCCATGCGCCTTCGGCTATGGTGCGATTTTTAAATCAACTTATGCCTAATAAAACGCTTGCTGAGCTCTACAATGCCATCGGGTTTCATAAACAAGGCAAGACTGAGTTTTACCGTGAGTTTTTACATCACTTATCTCACTCAAACGATAACTTTATAATAGCGCCAGGCACCCCGGGCATGGTGATGATGGTATTTACGCTGCCCTCATTTGGTTACGTCTTTAAAGTTATTAAAGACAAGTTTGGCGAAAGCAAACCGTTTGGCCGCGATACCGTACTTAAACGCTATCAATTGGTAAAAAGTCACGATCGGGTTGGCCGCATGGCCGACACCATAGAGTACTCTAACGTAGTATTTCCTTTGGCTCGCTTTGATAGTAAATTACTAGCGCAGCTGCATAAAACCATTGGCTCATCTATGGTTATTGAAGGGCCGTGGCTTATTATAAAGCACTTATATATTGAAAGGCGCATGACACCGCTCAATTTATTTTTAGAAAATGCAAGCGAAGAAAGTGCCGCCGATGCAATAGAAGAATACGGACAAGCTCTTAAAGAAATGATTGCGGTAAATATATTCCCAGGCGATATGCTGCTTAAAAATTTTGGCGTAAGCAAACACAGCCGAATTATTTTTTACGATTATGATGAGGTTCAGTACTTAACTGATATGAACTTTAGAGCCTTACCTAAGGCCAAAAGCTATGATGATTACTTAACCGATGAACAAAGCTACTCAGTTGCGCCACAGGATGTTTTTCCTGAGCAACTTTGTACCTTTGTAATGCCAAACCCAAAGTACAAACAGTTTTTGCTCAGTACACACCCCGAGCTTGTTGATGTTAGCTTTTGGAAGCAAGCTCAACAAAATATCAAAAAGGGCTATGTTAGTCACATATACCCATACCCGACAGCACAACGCTTTATTCATCACTGGTAAGCGTTAAAGGACACACAATGAACATAAGTAAAATAGATTTAAATTTGCTGGTTTACCTTGATACTCTATTGCGCGAGTGCAATGTAACCCGCGCCGCTAACCAGTTAAGTATTACTCAACCGGCCATGAGTAACGGCCTTAAGCGCTTACGCAATTTGTTTAACGATCCTATTTTGGTGCGCACCAGTGAAGGTATGGTTCCTACAGAGCGCGCTATAGAGCTGCAGCCAGTTATTCGCGGTATATTAATGACTCTAGAGGAAACCCTCGCACCAAATCGTGAATTTGAAGCCAGCCAAAGTAAACGTGTATTTAGAATAATGGCCAGTGACTACGCAGCCAGCACCTTAGCGCCAAAGCTTTTAAGTAAACTTCATGAAGAAGCACCCGATACAACCTTAGATATACTCACACCAAGTGATGTAACATTCCATGATGTTGAAAATGGTAAAGTGGATATGGCCATTAACCGCTTTGAAAACCTACCGCAATCTTTTCATCATAAACGTATTTGGAAAGACAGCTTTTGCTGCTTAGTAAAAGCCGACAACCCAATTATCGAAAATTTCAGCCTAGATAGCTATTTAAAAGCGCGTCATATCTGGGTAAGTAAAACCGGCTTTGGGGTAGGTGTAGGAATGGACCCTAAAGATGTTCAAAAGCTGGGTTGGGTTGATGAAGCACTTGCTCATTTTGGTAAACATCGAAATATTGCCACGTTTACCCGTAATTACCACGTAGCCATTCATTTAGCAAAAGAGCAAAATTTAGTAGCGACCTTACCTTCAAAAGCTGCCAATATTTACTTAGATGATGCAGGCCTTAAAATTTTAGAGCCGCCATTCCCTATACCGCCTTTTGAGCTTGATATGATTTGGAGCCCTTTACTACATCGCGACGCAAGTCATATTTGGTTGCGCCAAAAAGTAGCCGAAGTGGCAGATGAACTTAAATAACCTTATTACAAAAGCCATGTAAAATTTGCGAGGTTATATTAATTTAAATAACTTCGCTTGCTATTAACAATATATAATAAACTTAAATTTCAAACACTTAAAAACAAATCAAAAACTTGGAATGCCCTTTGCTCTATTTACTATGACATTTAAATTCATGTAAAGAGAGGTCATTATGAATACCCATCAAGGAACCGAAGCAACTCATATTACTGACATCATCCAAGTAATGAACAGTGGCATTGATTTTTATCAAAAAGCGCAGGAAAAAGTTGAAGACCCAGCCATTGGCGCATTATTTCAACGCATGATTGACGCACGAAAAGTAAGTGTTGAGCGCTTACAACCTTATGCAGTTAACGAAAAAGGCGAGCGTGAAGACGGCTCTTCTTTTGCTGTAGAAGCGCGCAGAGCTTACACCGCCCTGCTCACTACCTTTAGCTCTGATAACGATAAAACATACGTTAAAGAGCTTGAAGAAGTAGAAGATAAAACTCTTGAAGAAATTAAAGCAGCTATGGACAAACCACAGCCCGCTGATTGTGAAGCTGCATTAGCTAAAACGTTATTAACCATGCAAAGTTGCCATACAGAAATGAGCCGCATGCAGAAGCACTAAAAGTAATACCAATCCGCATAATAAAGTGATCTATTTTGAGGATGGATAAACGTGTTGATAGCAAGGCAAAAAATTTGCTATTTAGTTGTTCTAAATGAGAATTTTTTAACGCAGATAGCGGCACGTTTAGCCCCTGAAAATGATTAAATATTATTGCGGATTGGTATAATAGCTTAAATTACAACCCAGCTTTTTAGCTGGGTTTATTATTGACTATTCAAATATAAGTCATGTAGTGAGCAAAC
>NZ_PNCT01000111.1:0-4627 GCF_005887365.1 Pseudoalteromonas sp. S3785
TGTTTCAGCTTCTTGGAGTTATGATTTTTGCTTTGCAGATCTTTATGAGAATGCGTTTTATCATATAATGAATCAGGGAAGAGGGCGTGAAAATACCTTTTTGAGCGATGACGACTTTAAGTATTTTTTATATTGTATTGAGCAAGCAAGCCTTCGCTTTAATATTGAAGTGCATTCTTATTGTTTAATGACCAATCATTACCACCTGCTAATCAAAACCCCTGATGCAAATTTAGGCCGAGCCATGAAGCATATTAATGGCCTTTATACTCAATACTTTAATAGAACACACAATAAAGATGGTGCACTGTTTAGAGGGCGCTACAAAGCGGTGCTGGTGGATGCAGATAACTATTTATTGCATGTTAGTCGGTACATTCACCGTAACCCAATTGAAACGAACACACCACTGGTAGATAACCTTGCTAAGTATACATGGTCTAGATATTCAGCTTTTATCAAAAACACAGCGACGCCGAAATGGTTAGTTCGGGACTTTATATTTTCGCTTCAAGGAAAAAAGTGTAAATATGCTGCTTATAAACAGTTTGTTGAATATGAAAACAATAAAGAAATAAGCGCTTTTTATAGTGCTAAAAAGTTATTGTCGGTTTTGGGTTGTGCGGACTTTATTGAAAACATAAAAGACTATATTGCCAAGCCTGATAGCGAAAGAAAGTTTGTTAGTAAAAATCACTCAGCAGATGAAGTTATAGCTTACTTAGCTCAATACTTTAATGTTGAGGTAGATGATATAGTAATGATTAAAAAGGGACGAAAAGAGAAAAACTTACCCCGTTGGTTTGCTATTAAATTATGCCAAGATTTAACGGGGTTAAACTTGCAGGCATTAGCAGCTGTTTTTAATGTTGGGCATTATTCGGCGATATCGAAAGCTGTAGGTAGATTGAATAAATTAATGCTTGAAGATGAAAAGGTTAAATTACAATTGGAAAAACTTCGAGATTGTTTGATGTCTGAAGTCAAGATTTGACCCCATCTAAAGACCCTTATCGGCTAATAAAAATTTTTGAGTTAAAAATTGATCTTTATGGGTTCTATTTTAAGTGCTCATAAAAGTAAAAAGCCGTTGCAGTAATGTGGCGGCTTTTCATTATAGTTTTATGCTGAAGAGCAACAAAATAAGTGAATACCGCTAAAAATCAATGGGGTCATTATTTGGTTCTACCTAATGGGTAACTCCTTTTTGATACTTTTCTTTTTACAAGGCTACTTGTTAAAGTATTGCCAATTCAAAGTAACTCCTTATAAATAGCCCACTCAATTACTCAAACAAGAAATATTGATTTTTTAATCCGACTTAGGTAGCTTATCACTAAATAAATGTGAATATGCTTACAAGGATTGACTATGAATAGTTTAAAAATCAGGGATATCGAGAATAATAAAAAACTAATAGAATCCATTCGTAAAAACCATCAAACACTTTATCTACTAAGTGAAAAAGAACTTATTGAATTACACAAGAATGCTACAAAAGATAAGCCAGGCTCCACAAGCCGAGTCGTGGCTGGTAATATATCAGCGGCTTTAGATGGTCGAGTATTAATTCAAATGATCCGGGATTTAGGTTTTACTGGTCGAGTTTATGAAAAATATATTCGAGGTGAGAAGTATATTATTTTTAAAGGTAAACTCGAATTTAAAACCATATTCACTAAAACAGCTAAAAATGCTCGAGTTGTCGATATGGCTATAGGGAAAACTTCAGCCATAATTCAGAGTGCTCGCTCCGGTGCTCGCTTAACAATATTTTTTACAGTTCCAATTATAATACTTCAACATTTTTTAGAAGATGAGGTTTTACTTAGTAATTTACTTGCCGATTTAGCTGTATCTTTGATAAAAGTTGGTGTATCGAGTATTGCGGCTGCGGTTGCAGCAGCTGCTGTAGGAACAACAACTACAATAGCCGCAGCTCCTCTGGCTGTAGCTATATTTATCGGCCTTGGCATAGCATATTCGTTAGATAAACTCGACGAGTATTTTAGTATTACTGAAAAATTAGGATTGATTTTACGAGAGATTGAAGACGCTACTATTGGTGAAATAAGCAGGAAAGGTTGGGAGTTAGAGAGAATTCTTCGCTGGCAGATTGCTAATGATATAAATCCCGGTAAAGGCATATTTTATCCTTAACAGTATTGGGCTAATAATTCACATGAAAAAGAAACTTTTGTTTATATTTCTATCTATATCATTAATATTATTTAGTGATATATCGGCTTCCAAATCTTTTCCTATGAATAAAATTGGTTGCGCAATTATTAATGAAAATTATTTTGAAGATGCTCCTAAAATGCTAAAGAGTGTTTCGGTAAACCTTTCGACAGCTCTTAATGATGATAAGTTGATTTATAAAAATGGTGAAGTTACTGTAAGCGCGTCAGCTGCAACAGTTATACAAACAGGAGTACAAAATCCCTGGATTAGCTCTTTTAAGATTACCATTTCACAAACTAAAAAAGATACGATTAGCGTAAGGAGCGCTCCAAGGACTAATGATAATAATAAAATGAATGTTTACTTTGCACTTACTTCACAGAGTCGTGGTGAATTAATTATTTCTTGCAGCGCAAGAGAGTAATCTTAATTATGCGTTCAGAGCTAACCTATATAATATTAATCTCAGCTTTATTAATTTTCATATCAACTCTTAGTCCTAAAATAATTAATATATTATATAGTTTAACTTTAACATTCTTTAGTGTTGGATGCTTTTTTCTTTTATACCTGATACGAAAATATCCATCCGAAAATGGGTCAACAACGTTAAAGTCCATACAATCAAAAATAATATTAGCTTTACTTTTATTAGCTCTTTCATTATTTCTCGGATGGTTTTCTTATCAATTTATTTTAGAACCGAATACCATTGCTTGTAAATATAATAACGGATGTGAAACAGGCCCTCTTGGTTGGTCTGTATCTTTATTATTATTTGGGTTATCTATACTAACTTTTTACATTAGCTTGATATTAGCAAAGTCTGCTTATAAGAAATAATTTCTCCCTACCTCCGCATCACATCTTAGTTCTAGTGGTCAACTAATTTTGGCCACAGTTTTAAAATTTAAAAACGTTAGAAATTATTTTTAATGTTAAACACTATTCGGCTGTATCAAAAGCTGTTGAAAGATTAAATGCATTAATGATTGAAGATAAGAAGGTTAAATTACATTGGGAAGTGGTTTGATGTCTGAAGTCAAAAATTTGACCCCATACCCACACAGTTTTTGAGTGACTTTTACTGCTCGTAATATTTTTAGTTATATTAGCCGAGTTTATCAAAAAATATTTTTTATATTTAAAAAGGAATGTTAAATGATGCTTAGTATTTTTTTAATTGCTACGCTAAGTGCTGACTTTCATCTTGCTGGAAAAACTTCTGCGGGCTTAATACTTTGTGAAAATTTAAATAATAAAGCGACTCTCGAAAAAATAAAAGAATATAGTAAGTTGCATAATGAGCTCAATAGTTATTTAAGCTCTGAGTTAGAGTCAAACTCTGACTTAAGTAATCGATTTTATAGTGCGCAGGTTGATTTCATAAATTCATTTGAAAATGCAGATAAAAGTAAATCTTTAGATGAAAGCTTATTAACTAAAGAAAAGTGCCAAATACATATAAATAATGCCAATCAGTTGATAAAAAAGTTTCAGTGAAATGTTTTATCTTGGGCTTAACTTAATTCGATTACGAGCAATTATAGCATTCGGCAGAGGTCGGTTTTTCTAATTTTTGATTAAGGAAAAGTGTAAAGCCTTCCCCCAGTAATGCCGTTTAAAAATAATTTGATAAAGAAGCTAAAAGAGCATTACCTCCATTTAATGACCGCAAAAGCTATATTCAGCGGATTATAATTAAGGGCGATTTTATTGCCCTTATCATGTGCTTAAATTAGTATTTATAAACTATAGCGCTTCAAGGTTTTGCTCTAATCTTAATTTAAAGCCCTGCTTTAATCGTCAGGCCCTTTTAAGGTAAACACTAAATGTTTACGCATATCTTTTAAAATTACGCCTTTTTTAAGCATTGCGCCGCTTAAACGCTTTTGCCATTTTAATAAATCAGGCTCTGCGGCTGCTAACGCTTGCTCGCTTTCAAACTGAAAACACAAAAGTAGCGAACTTGGAAATAAGTGGTATTCCACATCAAACCAGCACTGCAACATACCAGGGATTTCTTCGCGCCCTTGTGCTTCTAGTTTATCGGCAACATTAAGCACAAGTGCTTGTTGTTTTACTTGCACTGCAGAGAGTTTTTTCATTATTAAATCCAAATTAGCGGCTAATATATACAGCCAGAATACGGGCATTATACGCAAGCTTGTAGCTATGCAACAACCGTAGGTTGATTTTAGCGAAGCGAGACCTAACGCACAGCCAATGTAATAACCACAATAAGTAAAAATGCTATTACTTGTAGGCGCTTAGCTTGCAAGCGCGTTGGCCGAAAGCGCGCACTATTTGGTTTTACATGTACAGGGAATTTGTTTTAGTTTTTAAGCAGGAAAACGTATCTAAACTACTATTACCTCTCCAAAAATAATGATTTTTACTCCGAAAATAAAAACGACGCTATTTTGCTAAAAGCTAAAAGCTA
>NZ_PNCT01000112.1:0-794 GCF_005887365.1 Pseudoalteromonas sp. S3785
AAAAATTTGGAAAAGCTGATAATAAAATTCTGATAAATATTCGTATTTATCAAGAGTTTTCAAAAGTAAAAAATGCCATTGATTATTCAATAGAATAGTTAATTGGTATCTACTTTAGTATTCAATATTAACTTCTGGCGAAGTTAAACTGTCACTAACAAAGACCCGTTTGGGTTGTATGGTTAAGTGACTAAGCGTACACGGTGGATGCCTTGGCAGTTGGAGGCGATGAAGGACGTATTAACTTGCGATAAGCCTAGTCAAGCTAGTAAAAAGCGCTTGAGACTAGGATTTCCGAATGGGGAAACCCACCTGCTTGCAGGTATCGTTAACTGAATACATAGGTTAACGAGGCGAACGCGGAGAACTGAAACATCTAAGTACCCGTAGGAAAAGAAATCAACCGAGATTCCGATAGTAGCGGCGAGCGAAATCGGAACAGCCCTTAAGCTTATTATGTGTTAATGGAAGGCTCTGGAAAGTGCCACGATACAGGGTGATAGTCCCGTACATGAAAAGACATTTTAAGTGAAATCGAGTAGGTCGGAGCACGTGAAACTTTGACTGAATATAGGTGGACCATCATCTAAGGCTAAATACTCCCAACTGACCGATAGTGAACCAGTACCGTGAGGGAAAGGCGAAAAGAACCCCTGTGAGGGGAGTGAAATAGAACCTGAAACCGTGTACGTACAAGCAGTAGGAGCCCCTCGAGGGTGACTGCGTACCTTTTGTATAATGGGTCAGCGACTTATATTTTGTAGCGAGGTTAACCGATTAGGGTAGCCGTAGGG
>NZ_PNCT01000113.1:0-409 GCF_005887365.1 Pseudoalteromonas sp. S3785
GCAGTTGGTGGCTATGAAGTACGTATTAACTTGCGATAAGCCTAGTCAAGCTAGTAAAAAGCGCTTGAGACTAGGATTTCCGAATGGGGAAACCCACCTGCTTGCAGGTATCGTTAACTGAATACATAGGTTAACGAGGCGAACGCGGAGAACTGAAACATCTAAGTACCAGTACGAAAAGAAAACAACCGAGATTCCGATAGTAGCGGCGAGCGAAATCGGAACAGCCCTTAAGCTTATTATGTGTTAATGGAAGGCTCTGGAAAGTGCCACGATACAGGGTGATAGTCCCGTACATGAAAAGACATTTTAAGTGAAATCGAGTAGGTCGGAGCACGTGATACTTTTACTGATTATAGTTGGCCCTTCATCTAAGGCTAAATTCCTCCTACTGCCGGATTGTGATACT
>NZ_PNCT01000114.1:0-4657 GCF_005887365.1 Pseudoalteromonas sp. S3785
AGCTAAAAGCTAAAAGCTTAACCATCACTGGTAATCGTATCAATCAGCTCACCCAGTACTGCTTCGGCTTTGCTGGTCTCTACTTGGCAGGTGCCGGCGTTTAAGTGGCCGCCACCGCCGTATTTAAGGCATAACTCGCCCACATTGGTGTTTGAGCTGCGGTTGGTGATTGATTTACCTATGGCAAATACTACGTTTTGTTTTTTAAGGCCCCACATTTTGTGAATTGATATATTGCAGTCTGGGTACATGGCGTAAATTACAAAACGGTTGGTGGCGTAAATGGTTTCTTCTTGGGTTAAATCTAACA
Organism: Pseudoalteromonas sp. S3785; assembly: GCF_005887365.1. Taxonomy (NCBI): domain Bacteria; kingdom Pseudomonadati; phylum Pseudomonadota; class Gammaproteobacteria; order Alteromonadales; family Pseudoalteromonadaceae; genus Pseudoalteromonas; species Pseudoalteromonas sp. S3785. The sequence continues at coordinate 311 of NZ_PNCT01000114.1, forward strand.
CCACTAAGTTTTTATGAACCGTTGCACATTGTGCTATTTGCGCTTTGGCCTTTTCGTTATGCTCGTTATAAAGCGCAACGCGTTCAGCTACATCTTCCATTTTTAAAATATCTTCAATGCTTTGATCTTTACAGGCATCGATTAGCTTCATCATTAATTGGTAGTTTGAAATTTTAAACTCGCGGAAGCGGCCAAGGCCTGTACGTGCATCCATGATAAAGTTCATTAATACCCAGTCTGTTGGGTTGAGTATTTCGTCTTTTGAGAACTGCGCTGCATCGCCTTTATCTACTGCGTCCATCATGTCTGTGCTGATGTTTGGAAATTTTTCTGCGCCGCCATAATAATCATAAACAACGCGTGCAGCAGAAGGGGCTTTAGGGTCGATTACATGGTTTTTAATATCGCTTGCGTTACGTACGGTTTCGCTTAAGTGATGGTCAAATGCAATATGGCAGCCTGCAACGTAGGGTAGGTTAGTGGTGATGTCGTTTGCTGTTATGTCGATTTTGCCATCTTGCATGTCTTTTGGGTGTACAAATAAAATGTCATCAATTAGGTCTAAGTCTTTGAGCAGTACGGCACATACTAAGCCGTCGAAATCGCTGCGGGTGACTAGTCTAAATTTATTATTGGGCATAGCTTTTCCATCTTGTTGTGATTGAGTTATCAAATAAGTGTAACAGCTAAAATAATTTTTGAGAGGTTATAGCAATCGAATTAAAAATTTAGTCATCCAAACGTGCTAAATAAAGCGTAAACGGCGTTATAAATTTTTAAGTAGAACAAATGCCTATCGAAAATTATGCCTTTGTTATTATTCTGTTTATCTGTTGCTATAAATACCTCATAATTTAATACAATGGGCATTATGGTTAAAAAAGCGCATAAAAAAGCCAAAACGACTGTTTTGGCTTTTTGTTAGCAAGTATGTATTTGTTTTATTGCTGTATAAAAGTTAAGCGCCTGGTCCGCATTCCATACAGCTGTTAATAATATCTGGGCCAAATTTAAGTCTGGCATTTAAATCGCGAAGGGCAGTACGTAAACCTTCTTCAATTACTGGGTGGTAAAATGGCATTTCCAGCATTTCTGGTACGGTCATTTTGTTTTGCACAGCCCAAGCTAATAAATGAGCAAGGTGTTCGGCTTGTGGGCCAATAAATTCTGCTCCTAAAAATAAGCCTGTGCCTTGTTCTGCGTAAACGCGCATGTGGCCTTTATTTTTAAGCATTACTCGGCTGCGGCCTTGGTTTTCAAAACTCACTTCGCCTACTTCAAAGCAACCACATTCACCCAGGCGCTCTGTAATTTGCGAATAACTTTCGCCAACCATTGCTATTTGCGGGTCACTAAATACGGCGGCAATTTTAGCGCGGCGAAGGCCAATGCGTATATCGGGGAAGCGCCCAGCATTTTGGCCGGCAATAGTGCCTTGATCAGATGCCTCGTGTAGCAGGGGGATCATATTACTGGCATCGCCTGCTATAAATATATTTGAGTTACCACATTGCATTGTATGCGGGTCTGCGTGTGGTACACCGCGCTCATCAAGCTCTATGCCGGTATTCTCTAACCCTAGTTTGTCTACGTTGGGTACTCGACCTGTGGCTGCAAGTACGTAGTCAAATTGCTCGGTGTGTTTAGCACCGTCTTTATCGGTGTAAGTAAGCTGGGCTTTATCGCCAACTTGCATCATGTCAGATACGTTTGAGTCGGTATCTACAAAAAATTCTTCAGCAAAAACAGTGTTTGCATAGTCTTTTACTACTGGGTCGGTAAGTGGGCCAATCGCGCCGCCAACACCAAATAATTTTACGTTTACGCCTAAGCGGCTCAGTGCTTGGCCAATTTCTAGGCCTATTACACCTGGACCAAATACGGCCACTGATTCTGGTAGGTCGTCCCAGTTAAATACATCGTCGTTAATAATTAGTTTGTCGCCAAAGTTATTAAACACGCCAGGGTATGATGGGCGCGAACCCGTAGCAATAACAAAACGTTTAGCGGTTATAATGATGTCATCGTCAATTTGTACGCGGTTGGCGTCTAAAAACTTGGCGTAACCACGAATTTTATCTTCATCTGGTATGTCATCTACGGCTTCTACTACGAATCCTGCAAAGCGGTCTCGTTCGCTTTTAACACGTGCCATAACTGCTTTGCCGTCTATTCGTGGCTTTGAGCTATGTACGCCAAATGCAGGTGCCATTTCAATTGAATGCGCGGCTTCGGCTGCGGCAATAAGTAATTTACTTGGCATACAACCAACGCGTGCACAGGTAGTACCGTACGGGCCTGATTCAATCATTAAAACGTTAGGGGTGAATTGTTTTGCGTTACGGTATGCGCTTAAGCCTGCAGTACCTGCACCTATAACAACAACATCGGTTTGTAATTCTTTCATAGTGGTATCCTTTATTATTTTCAATCTGAGCGATGAGATTGATATAGAGGGGCGCGTACGCCCCTGCTATTTTTTTACTTAATTAAGCAAAGTATTTTTCTAAATCGTCTGAGCCGCCAATGTGTTGTCCACCAATAAATATTTGTGGAACAGTGTCACGGCCAGTGATTGCTTTAAGGCTTGTTAATGTAGCGCCTGCACCCATAACAACTTCTTCAAATGCGTAGCCTTTTTCTGTTAGTAGCTCTTTTGCTTTTTTACAGAAAGGGCAACCAGGTTTAGTAAATACGGTTACTGGCTCTGGCTTAGTTTGTTTTGGGTTGATGTAGTCAAGCATTGTGTCTGCATCAGAAACTTCAAACGGGTCGCCTGGTAAATCTGGTTCGATGAACATTTTGTCGATAACGCCATCTTTCACTAGCATAGAGTATCTCCAGCTACGCTTACCAAAGCCTAAGTCGTTTTTATCGACTAACATGCCCATGCCGTCAGTAAACTCGCCGTTGCCATCAGGTAATAATGTGATGTTTTGCGCTTCTTGATGCTCTGCCCATGCGTTCATTACAAATGTATCGTTTACTGATACACATACAATTTCATCAACGCCATTTTGCTTAAGTACGCCGGCTAACTCGTTGTAGCGTGGTAAGTGAGTTGATGAACAGGTTGGTGTAAATGCGCCCGGTAGTGAAAACACAACAACGGTTCTGCCTGTAAAAATTTCGTCTGTGGTTACTGATTTCCATTCGTCGTTTTGACGTGTTGCAAATGTAACGCTTGGGATTGTTTGACCTTCAATATTCTTTAACATAGTTTGTTCCTCTTGATTTGTTGGAGCCATTATGGCGAGAATTTAAATATAGTTCCAATCGTTTGTTTGTATTAAACTAATAGGTATAGCCTATCAGGTGGAGATGAATTTGAACTTAAAAGATTTAGAGTATGTAAAAGCAATAGCTCACCACAAGCATTTTCGCAAAGCGGCCGATGCCTGTTTTGTTAGCCAGCCTACACTAAGTGGGCAAGTAAAAAAGCTTGAGCAAGAGCTTAATGTTGTTTTATTTGACCGTTCAACTAAGCAAGTTACATTAACAGCGCAAGGTGAACGTTTGTTGACACAAATAAACGTTATTTTAGAGCAAACAGAAATCTTAAAAGAGCTGGCGGCTACTTCAAACGGGCCGCTACAAGGTAAGCTAAGAATTGGTATTATTCCTACTATTGCACCGTATTTACTTAGCGCTTTACTGACCTCTATGAAAGCGGCATTTAGCGAGAGCCACTTTACGTTTATAGAAATGCAAACAGCGACTATGCTAGAGGCGCTTGATAACGGCGAGCTCGACTTTGCAATTTTGGCCGATGTTCCTGAGCTTAAAAACTACCATACGGTTAACGTGTACAAAGAAGACTTTATGGTTGCTGTTTCAACCGATAACCCGTTATCTAATCGTAAAAAAGTAGCGCTAAGCGATTTACAAAGTTGTAGCCTATTAATGTTAAGTGATGGCCATTGCTTTAAAGATCAAGCCCAAAAGTTTTGTTTTTCTGCGGGGGTGGATGTGTCAAACCAATATCAGGGCAATAGTTTAGAAACCTTACTGGCGCTGGTGGCTATAAATGATGGGGTGACATTTGTACCTAGGCTTGCATGTACACAACGTGTTGGGGTTAGTTATTTACCTATTTTTCCTAATCAACAACGTAATGTGGTATTTGCTTGCAGAAAACATTATCCGCATTTAGTAGGCGTTGAGCAATTAGCGCAATGGTTGGCAGAGCACCCAAATTTAAAGCGAGCGCTTAGGGCGTGTTGACCTTTTTGGATTGAAATTTGTTCAATCTAGGGGCGATTAAACCGCGGCGTGAGGTTTGTAACCTAGTGGGCTCGATAACTGCTCCTGCGTTATTCTAATGGCTTACATCCATGTAAGAATATG
>NZ_PNCT01000115.1:0-1509 GCF_005887365.1 Pseudoalteromonas sp. S3785
CCCAAGGGGATTCGAACCCCTGTTACCGCCGTGAAAGGGCGGTGTCCTAGGCCTCTAGACGATGGGGACACTAAAAAGTGTCACTAGGACATTTGATAAGTTTAACTCATATCACGAGCTGCTAAGGTAATACGCTTAACACACATAAAGACTCGAGCTTTAAGTGTTACGTTTTTCTGTTGGTCAAACCACGTCTAACTATTTGTTAGATGGCGTCCCCAAGGGGATTCGAACCCCTGTTACCGCCGTGAAAGGGCGGTGTCCTAGGCCTCTAGACGATGGGGACACAGAAAACTGCTACCCTAGGACATGCACAAAGATTTGGTGGAGCTATGCGGGATCGAACCGCAGACCTCTTCGCTGCCAGCGAAGCGCTCTCCCAGCTGAGCTATAGCCCCAAACTTTTTCAATACCTAACGTGTTTAACACGTTGTGTATCGCTGAGTGCGGGGCGCATTCTATGCACCCCCCCAAATAAAGTCAACAGTTTTTTATGTCACTTTATTTAAATGGTTTAATTTTCAACAAACTGGCTATCAAGCATGCTAAAAATTGTAATTTCGATAAAATTCGGGCTCTACTTCACCTAACAGCACTATAAACAGATTAATTAACTATTCATACCTCGTTGATGACCTAATAATGTTTACCATAAAAGGTATACATTTATATGCAAATTGAGTACAGATTCAAAAAGCACTTTTTGCCATGACTTAAACCAGGCCAACCTGCGATTATAAGTGTGTTATTTAAATCTCTGAACCCTATTCGATAACCTTATTTATTAAATGCATATCCCTCCCCTTTTTAAATTGCTTGAAAAATATAAAAGTTGAATTGAATTAGATCGTCGTTAAACATACCAACAAATAGCTCGTGTTGTTTTAAAGGCTAAGATCAAATTTGGGTAATAGGCTCTATTTAGTTGTCACTGTGCCAAAACTCTTGAGGTTAGTTAGAGTTTATTCGCACAAATGGCAATACATATTAAGACTTATTCCTTTTAAACTGTTCGTCCCTTTTAAAGATTAACTTATGTGGCTCTAAAATTTTAATTTTTTGACAGTGACTTTCCTTTGTGAAAAGACGTCACGCTTGATGTATCAATTTAAACATTGGCTTTTTATTCGTTTATTTAAGCAAACGCTTTTTATTGTATATAAAAATAAGGCAGTCACTTCGCTTAATTTAGCTGTTTATTTGTCCTGCTCGTTTAAATTTGGTGATAAAGTAAACGCCAACCACATCGCGTTGTTTATAAAACCTTCATTCAGCACATTTTTATCATTCAAGTGTTGACACATTTGCAACTCTATCTATAATAGCGCCCCACAACAACGCAGCAATGCAATGTTATTTAGATGTGGGTGATTAGCTCAGTTGGGAGAGCATCGCCCTTACAAGGCGAGGGTCACTGGTTCAAGTCCAGTATCACCCACCACATAAAACAACTACTATATTAATAGTTTTTTAAAACAGTAATATGGGTCGTTAGCTCAGTTACAGGAA
>NZ_PNCT01000116.1:0-2517 GCF_005887365.1 Pseudoalteromonas sp. S3785
ATTGTTTAAATCAATTAAAAAATTTTTTTAAAATAAATGATCTATTAGTAAAGTGTTTTATGTATTATGCAGGCCGTGCGGAGAGATGGCAGAGTGGTCGAATGCACCGGTCTTGAAAACCGGCATGGGTTTGTAGCCCATCTAGGGTTCAAATCCCTATCTCTCCACCATTATATTAAAGCCCGCTTAGAGCGGGCTTTTTTGTATCTACGATTTATTATTAGGCCACCTTTAGGTTTTCTCGCTTATTTCCCCGTTTCGGTTTGCTATTAGCCGTTATTAATAGATTATTAACATATTAATGTGCTACTTTTATTTTTTAGATTTTAAAATTGGTAATTAAAATAGTATGTTGTGGCTCAAGGATGATTTACATTCAAGAAAACTTATTGTTTATCGTGCAATGATGTTCTCGTTGGTAACGTTGTTTGTTTTATTCGTATTCCAACCTTTTGGTACAATTAACGATACATCGTCATATAAAATACTCAGGCTTTCAGGTTATGGTTTAGTCACTTTTGTTGCGTTGCTATTATCGGGCTTTATTGAAATAGCGCTGTTACGTTATGATTTTTATAAGCCACTTCGTATTATGCTTATAAGCGGCTTTTATATTTTAATTTGTGCTTTATTTAACCACGCTTATTTTGTTGTGGCATTTTTAGGACAGTGGCATTGGCAGAATCAGATGCTGTTTATTGGCTATATATTTGCTATTGGCGTATTTCCGCTAATTTTTATGTATATGTTAAATCGCCATGTTAGTCAGCTTAATATTGATGAAACACCACAGCGGCAACAAATCAAGCAATGTGAAGCCCTTCCTTTAGAACTCGAGCAAATTACGTTAGTTGGCGATAATAAAAATGATGCAATCAGCATAGTATTAGAGCGTGTTTTGTTTATAAAAGCGGCTGATAATTATTGCGAAATTAGTGTTTATGACGGACACGCAATACAGCAAACTTTACTGCGTATTTCTTTAACTCGCTTACTTAAACAGCTCTCAAATAATACTGCAATTATTAGGTGCCATCGCTCTTATGCAGTTAATGTAGCCTTTATTCACTCGTATAGTGGCAACGCTGGCGGCTTGCAATTAACGCTTAAAAATACACCCATGCCTGTTCCGGTATCGCGAAGCTACGTAGATAATATAAAAGCGGCTTTGTTACTCACCCCAAGTGCTTGTTAGTCAGCCCAAATACTTGTATTTGATACCTAAAAATGTTGTTAATCCCTAACAGTTCGTAGTTTTACGCTGGAGTAGGCATGCTTAAGTTGAACTAAAAAATACAACTTAAGAAGGTTACTATGAACACTATTTTAAAATCACTGTTAGTGATAGCCACGTTTGTTTTTTGCCATTACATAATGAAAAGCTTTTGGGGTAGCGAATGGACGAAAATATTAACCCAGGCCGATGCGTCTACTGGGGTTTTATTTATCCCCGCTAAATACTTATTTTTATATGCTCCTTTATTAGTGATAACCACATTACTATTTAAAAGAGATAACATGCTTGACGCAATTGGCCTTAACACCGAAGGCTTTAATAACTATACCTTTGCAGCTTTGCTGTGCTGTATACCTATGACACTTGGCTATGCATACTTGAGTAGTAATTTAAATTTATCTTTGTCTGGACTAATAACAGGCTCAATCTATGCTGGTTTTTTTGAAGAGCTAATATTTAGGGCGGCTTTATTTGGTGCTTTATACCGGTTTTGCCGCTGGGGGTTCATTCCCGCAGCGTTGACAAGCTCGGTAGTATTTGGAGTAGGGCACATGTACCAAGGTGGCGATGCCATTTCTGCACTAATGGCGGTAGCAGTAACCACTGTTGCAGGCACTTGGTTTGCGTGGCTTTATTGTGAGTGTGGTTATAAAATTTGGTTTCCTATGTGGATGCATATTTTTATGAATGCAGCTTATGGCATCTTTAGTATGTCGGGTGGTGCCGTGGGTGATTTGCACGGCAACCTTTATAAAGCCACTGCTATTGTATTAAGTATCGTGTATGTTGAAGCACTGATCCGCCGAGGGAAAAAACGTGAAGTCACTATGGCCTCATTATTTATTAATACATCAGCATCGACGCTTAATACCCCGTTCAAACCGCAGATGACTGCCGAAGCCTAAATGCACAAATTAGCCATTAATTTAAGAACGCATTTATATTGCAACCTTAAGGCTATGTTTTTATTGAGGTTAGCGCCTGTAAGGTAGTGAGCTTTACGTTATGGGCGAATAAACAGCTAAAAGTAAGCGTGAGCTGCCAACAAAATAGGTGTTTGTTTTTAGTTAGCAAAACTATTCGTTAAAATGTCTAGGGCGTATTGAACTTTGCGGATTGAAATTTGTTCAATCTAGGGGCGATTAAATCGCGGCGCGAGGTTTGTAACCTAGTGGGCTAAGTAAAAACCGAGTAACAAAGAGTTTATCGCCCCTAGGCAGAACCCGAAGGGCAGCGCATGTTTGGCATTTATGCTGCGTTATCGCCTATTTATGGGGAAT
>NZ_PNCT01000117.1:0-11830 GCF_005887365.1 Pseudoalteromonas sp. S3785
GCCGAGTATAAAAGTGACTCGGCTTTAATTCTTATGCAGATCTGAGGTTAATTGCCTATATATCTGAAAACATACGCCAAGCAACTCAATCTTCTAAGTAAACCTATATGAGCAAGTTACACTTGCTCATCCTTTCTTAATTAAATACAAGTGAAAATCAATCCTCACCCGCTTTTGCTTCGTAAAGCTTTAGAGTTTAAAAACCTGAGCAAACCTATGAGAAAACGCATTTTATATTGGCTACAAAACGATTTACGCCTAACCGACAACACTATTTTAAGCGAACTTGCTACCCAGCAATGCGTGCTTGATATTGTATTTGTTATAAACCCGCACTGGTTTAAAAATAATAACTACCAACAAAAACCTTACGGCATACACAAACAGCAGTTTTTAATGCAAAGCTTGTACGAACTGCAACAAACACTTATTGAGCGCGGTCAAACCCTGCATGTGCTTGAGGGCGAACCCGTATCGCTTTTAAAAGCGCGTATAAATCAGCAAAATATTGATGAAGTGGTATACAGTGAGCAATTTGGCCTGTACGAGCAACGTCAAATAAACTTACTCAAAGCACATTGCCCAAATACACAATTTACAGGAACGCAGCAAGACACGCTCTATAAACAAAGCGACCTCCCCTTTGATTTAAGCGAATTACCTAAACACTTTACCCCGTTTCGTAAAAAGGTAGAGGCCGCTAATAGCCCCATTACACCTTCTACTTTGCCAAACGGTTTGCTCCCTCAACCAATAACCTTATGCGCTAAAAAACCTCTAGAACGTATAACAAATAAAGGTGTAATGCATGGCGGGCTTAACAGCGCGCAAGCACATTTAAAGCAGTATTTTGCAGGCGTAATGCCAAGTACTTATAAAACGACTCGCAACGAGCTGGATGGCTTTAACAACACAACCAAATTTAGTACTTGGCTTGCCTTTGGCTGTATAAGTGCAAAACAAGTGTATAAAGCCGTAGAAAATTACGAGCAAAGCAACACGGCAAACGAGTCTACTTACTGGATTAAATTTGAATTGCTATGGCGAGAGTATTTTAAATGGCATGCACTTAAAGCAGGTAGCAGCCTGTTTAGCTTTAAAGGCCAAAAACAGACTAAACCACTCACTACTTTTTCACCTACACGTTTTGCAGCATGGTGTAATGGCACAACGCCTTACCCACTTGTAAATGCCATTATGGAAGAGCTAAACACTACGGGTTACATTTCAAACCGAGCACGGCAAATTGCAGCAAGCTGTTTAGTGAACGAGCTTGGCCTTGATTGGCGATACGGCGCGGCTTATTTTGAACAGCAATTGATTGATTACGACGTAGCGGCTAACTGGGGCAACTGGCAGTACATAGCCGGTGTAGGGGTTGACCCTCGTGGCGGTCGTCACTTTAATATACAAAAGCAAACGGTGCAGTTTGATCCAAATGTCACTTACACTAATAAATGGCAAGGTAATAAAAATACCAGCGCGCAGTTGGATAGCTTAAACGAAGTTGATTGGCCTATATAAGCCAATCAACCTCTATCAGGTTATATTTAAAACAGCTGCACAATGCCTACATTAACGGCAAAGCCACCTAAGGTTAAAAACAAAAATAAACAGCCTGCTAATAACAGTGGTTTTATACCCGCTTGGCGAATAGCACTAACATGTGTACGCAGCCCAAGTGCGACCATGGCAATGGTGAGCAATATATTGTCAAACCATACAATGGCGTTTGTAGTACCTTGAGGAATAACCGATAACGAATGCACGCCACTTGCCACTATAAATAGCACTGCAAACCAAGGGATTGTAATACCCGCTTTTTGCTCGCTGCTGTGCCTGTTGTTGTTTGCTTTTGCATGCTTTTTACTTTGCCAAAACGATAAGCCCACTAAAAATGGTGCAAGCATCATTACGCGTAGCATTTTTTCTATCACGGCGGTGTCGGCTGCATTGGCGCTTACCGCGGTACCTGCTGCAACTACTTGCGCAACTTCATGAATAGTTGAGCCAACAAAAATGCCGTACGCGTGCTCGCTCAACCCCATATAATCAAACATTATTGGGTAGGTAAACATACTTAACGTGCCAAACACCACCACCGTTGCCACCGCTACTGATACTTTATGCGCCTGTGCTTTTATAACGGACTCAGTTGCCATTACCGCTGCGGCGCCACAAATAGAGCTACCCGCACCTATTAATGTAGTTGTTTGCTCATCGAGCTTAAATACGCGCTTACCTAGCTGCACTGCTAATATAAACGTTCCAACAAGCATAACAACGTCGGTTAGTAAGCCATACCAGCCCACGCCCGCTACTTGCGCAAAGGTTATTCTAAAACCAAACAACACAACGCCCGCTTTAAGCAATATACTTTTAGCATAATCAACCCCCACATCGGTACGCGTAGCTATGCGCGAAAACACACTGTTACCCACAATAATGCCAAGCACAATACCAATAGTGAGTGAGCTAAATTGCGCAGTTTGCATTATTTGTAACTTACTTAATGCAACAGATGCCCCCGCTAAAATAACCACTAGCAGCATACCTAACCACCAGCGCGTATCACTGTACTGCTTAGTATTAATACCCAAAGGCTGAAACCCATTTTTAATAGCGCTAAGCATAATATTCCCTCAATTAAACAATGTTGATGTGTTGACTTAATTGTAAGAAAGCTCAAAATATAACTCCAATATATTAAAATCATGATTTGATAACTTAAAGTTATACAGTTAAGAGTTATGCAATTTAGGGTTATACAATGAACTTACATGCACTTCGGGTATTTTATACAGTGGCTAAATTAGGTAGCTTTTCAGGCGCAGCCGAAGCGCTTTTTATAAGCCAGCCTGCGGTATCAAAGGCTTTAAAAGAGCTTGAGTATCAACTAAACATACAACTTATTGAACGTGCATCTAAAGGTAAAAAACTCACCTTAAGCGAAGGCGGCCAAGCCCTATACGATCACGCACGTAGTATTTTTGCTATCGAAAAAGCCGCCGTTGACGATATAAAATCGCGCACGGGGCTCAAGCGCGGCACACTCGTTATTGGCACCAGCACCACCATTGCCAGTTATTGGCTACCGCCTTATTTAGCTAAATTTTGCGCGCAGTACCCACATATAAAAGTAGAAGTACAAGTGGCTAATACTGCGCAAATTGAGCACGCATTGCTAGAGTGCACTATCGATTTAGCACTGGTTGAAGGCACACCTACCGAGCCGCATATTATTAGTAAGCACTGGCAAAACGATTTAATGAGTGTCGTTATACCGAGTAACGTTAAGCCCACTAAAAACTTAAAAGCATGGTTAAATAAGCAGTTTTGGTTATTACGCGAACCAGGTTCTGGCACGTTAGAAATGTCGGTAAAGTTATTAGCCCAACATGGCGTACAAACAGAGCAAAGTATGCAATTAGGCAGCAACGAGGCAATAGCAAGGGCTGTTGCGCAAGGTATGGGCGTTGCCTTATTGCCAAACGTAGTCACAGAAGATTTAGTACAGCTAGGCAAATTAACACGCCTGAGCCAAAAAAATAACGAGCAACTCTCTCGGCCTCTTTATCAACTGCATTATAAAGACAGACCGTCTTCGCATGCAGCGCAAGCGTTCGAAAAAAGCCTGTTTAGTGAAAGCTGGGAAGTCCAGTAAGTAGTATATAAACTAGGAGTAGGTGAAGTATAATATATGAAATTAAGATTATAGCTGGCGTGTGAGTAGCTCCTCTGGTGAACGCCATTTTAATATACAAAAGCAAATTGCGCGTTTTATCCAAAAGCTATGTACAGCAGTAAATGACATAGCAATGAAAAATAAAAACGCCCAACTTGGTTAGGTTATCAAGTAGATTGGCCTATTTAGGTTAATCTACTTATGTTCAACAATTTTAAATAGCTTTGCAAACCTCGCATTCGTGGTTAATTTTAAGCGAAGCGGAATTCAAGCCCGGTTAAACAAGTTTGTTAGATTATGCTGCATTAGTTTTAACAATTAAGTTTCGAGCCTTAATTTGCGTTAGAGATTCACTGATCAACCCATTCCTTTCGTCAAACTCAGAATAAAACAAACCCCAAATTTTTTTAAATAGGATATTTAAATTTTGATCTCGGTAAGCAGGGGTTCTTGGCCACTCGTTTAACCATTTATTAGCCATATTTACAAATAACTCTAAATTTACTGCACACACTAAAGAAGAACACACCTCTGCAGACTCTTGAAGCTCGGAATAACCAACTTTTATCCTCAAAGAATTCCGAGAACTTGGTAACTCCAATTTAATAGCATTCTTTCCTGCCAGCAGTCCAGCACTATGTACAATTGCATGCCTTAATTCACATAGTTTTCCGAACTCTTCTAAAGGTGCAGCAATTTGATTAATATTGGTCACATTCACACCAATTAATTCATTTAGACTCTTCTTTACTGCTTTAGGATCAGAAAATGAAGTATTTTCAAATGCTCCCTTTTCCATTTCACCAAAACCAATCCACGCTGTAGCCAAGTTTAAGCTCTTTGTTGCACTTTTTTGCTTAGCCTTGGGGCATATTTTGACAATACCAGCCAAAATTTCACGGAAGTAGTTTTCTGTTAAAGAAATCAAACCAACTAAAACAAGTGGTGGTATTGATGGGTTTAAGGTTGCATAATTTGGACTTATAGAACTTAAAAGCTTATTTCTTTCAATATAAAAATTATCAATTGGTGAACTTGCCACTGCAGAAGGATTTATATAATTAGATATATCACCAATCGTAACTGTGGATGCACACGCACTAACAGATTTCTTCCAGTCAGTCATTAGGAAATATACTCCTCAGCTAGCTGATAAATTTTAGTTGCCCAGAAGCTACCAATCTGCGGAACAGTACGAATCTCCTTGTGTCCTATGTCGTGTAAAATATCACGTACAAGCTTAATTCCTGATTTCGACTTAATGGAATTTATTCTTGAAGGCGTTAATGGCAATACGTCAATGCTTTCGTTAACTAACTCTTCATAAATTGAAGCCGTTTTTAATGGTGCACCACAATTAGAACAGAACCTAGCTTCGTCACTACTCCTCTCTTCACCACAACTTTGACACGCAGGCATTTTAAGCTTTAGCGGTTCATCAGTTTCAGGCACTAAATAATCAGATTTAGTTCTTGTGAATTCATGAGCATTTCTACTTTTAAGTGCAGTTGAAATATCGTCTGTTTTGGCTGCTTTAGTAGCTAGTATTGCATTATTATCGACGAGAGCGGCCAAGTTAATAATGTAGATTTCAAATACGCCTTTCTCTCCTCTACTTACCTGACCTTTATGACTAGCCAAACCAGCATATTGAAAAAATCCTAGAATTTTCTTCAAATCTGAACTCAATTCCTTTTTTATGGCAATGGATATGCTTTTTCTATCGATCTTTTTGTCTTTATTATAAGTTTTAATTAAATCAATAATCTTGCCAATTACCACATCACCTTCTTCAACATAGTTGATATATGTAGGAAGCTTCTTTTCGAGCGAGGTATACACAGCAAGCGCTCTTTTATTACTATCTTTAACCTGAGCCATCAATTTGGTTCGGTTAAAAGAAATTTGATATTCAACAGAGCCATCGACTTCTTCTTCCGAGTAGAAGCTTCTTACCATGTTTAACAAAATTCTCGGTATTCCAAATGCTGAATAGCACATTATTGTTAATAAAGAGTCTTCTTTACTTAACCTTTCATAAACTGCTTTAGGCAATCTCCTAGACAGCATTGTGGTCATGAACCACATGTAATTATCGCCTTCTGGATTAACCCATGCATTAATTTCTTCCGCATCGTGACCAACATTAAAAGTTGGAGGGAAGTTTGTAACCCCTGGGTATATTGCTGCTTTTGGTGAAACCCTACGACTCTTAATTTTTCTAAAAAACTCAAAAAAATCATGTTGCTGCTCTGGTGAAAATGCATGAGCGGCATCATCTAGAAGAAGTACACACCTAGGTTTCCCAGTTAGAGACATTACACAGCCTATATCTTCTTCTAAATCGTATGTAGTTAATTCTATTTTTTCTTTTTCTGCTTTAGCTATTTCACCAAGCTCTAGCAGTCCTAGAACTTTTTTTGCAGTATCTAATTTAACCTTAATATCTAATTTATCTTGATATCCCATATCTTGAAAGCTGCTATAGATACCTTCATATATTTTCAAATACATCCACTGCGAAAACCAGAAACCACCATTGGCCTTGCTTTTATATACCGGTTCTAACTTAAGAGAAGACTTAAAATTAACGTATACAGGAAAAGCTCCACTTTGACCTTTTTTTGAGAGCTTATTGTACGCCTTGAGCATAAGAGTAGTTTTTCCACATCCACGAGGTCCTGTCAGAAGCTTGGCTCCTGATTGTGTCAATCTTTTAATTATGACGTCTTCATTGGGGTGATCACTAGACCACTCAATAAAGTCTGCAGGTTGTATATATTCAGCTTGCTCTATAAAAACACTATTATTTTCCATTTTAATTTTCCATCAAATTCTATTACTTCTATATATTTTGGGCAGTTCGATCATCTAATACCTTGTTATACATCGAGCTATGCATGTTTTTTTGTACGAGTTTTTGCACAAAAAGAAAGGTATTGACGAGTCCGATAGAAGAGCTTATTGGAGTTACCTTTCACCGTCACACTCGATCTCACCCATTAATCCGTCATGATTTCGACCGGATGGGAATGCTGTAAACCCAGGGCGACGAATGTTTCTTCTTGTTTCGTCATAAAATACAGAGAGAACTCCGGTTAATATAAATTGCAGCCCAAAATGAGATTCTCCATCTTTGTGTATGAGGTTTACAAATTCAGCTTTATTTAGCATTTTTCCTTGAGGTCTTCTCTTAAATATACTCCACTCACTTAACGAGCCAATATATCCGACTAGATCATCAAACTTGGGCATTTCATCTTTTAAGTAAGCCTCTGTTAGCTTTTTAAAAATCCATTCTAGATTGTCAGTCTTCTTTTTATTAATTTTTGAACCCATAGATATTAACGCAAGGTATGGGCCACGTACTTTATCACTTAAGTGATTAGTGCTCTGTGTTCTACAAAGTTTTGATGCGGCCCAAAGTGATTCACATTCTTTTTTGATATCACCGTCATTTAGATGTTTTTTTACTGATAGAATTGCAATAACGCCCTCAGGCGGGACTATGACACTATTACCAAACCTCTGAAAAACGGGGTAACGTTCTGAGTCATATACGATTATATCTAGTTGAGATGAGTGTTCGTCAGAATCATTTCGCCGCTCTCTTCCACTAACTCCAGTTTTGACTGCTGGTCGTAGAATAAAACCAGTTAATACCTCTAATCCCTTAGGTAAGTATTTTGAAAAAAATTCCTGAATTAGGTCCTCAATAAAACGACCATCTTCGGCATGATGAGTAGCCCCCTTATGTTTGTCTGATGGGATTAGTGTTTCAAACTGCCTATAGGTAGCAATGAGTGCATTGACTTCTTGAGACCAATAATCTTGTATTCTTATGCCATCCATACTTAATCCAAATTTGAAGTAAATCTAGTAGTGTATTACCGAGAATACTCAATCTGTCAATTATTAGAATTACCAAGATACGAACTTTAATAACTTAATTATTATTAACTTACACATAGATACAGAGGATTACAATCGTTTAGACCACTCTATAACCGAGAATTTATTTAATCGAGAAAAACCAAAGAAATCAAATCTTGACTTCACACATTAAAGTATCAGGAGACTACTCATAGCAGCCCAACAACTAACTTATAAACCTATTTGCTAAATCGTTAACCCCAAATACGTACAAGCTCTATTTACAAACCCTGTGTTAAATCTTGCGCTAACGTACCCGTTGGCTTTTCAACTACACGTACTAACTCTTTGCCATTTTGTTTAACAACAAACGTAGGTGTGTATTGTAAGTCGTGAGCCTGTGCTATTCCGGCATCATCGCGTTTGTTGTAACCCACGGCCACGTAGTCAATACTGGCAAGTTTTACTTTTGCCGCACCTAGCAACTTAATAAGCTTTGGCACTTCGCGCTCACTGTCGTGGCACCAGGTGCCAAATAATACAATTAGCTCCTTGCCTTCTAGCTTTTGCATTAGGGCTATATCTTGCTCGGTTGGTGTAAACGCTTTGTATTGCTCGTTAAATTTATCGTAGTCGCTTAACAATGCCTGCGTACTTATCTCGCCCGAAAATGGCGCCGTATCAGCGAAGCTTACAAGCGGCATGCTTAAAGCACACAATAAAATTAATTGTTTAAACATGAGGTACTCTTTAATTGGGTATTTAATTAAGTATTAAATTAGGTATTAAACGACTATACCCAATATTGAGTGTGGAGTGAACAGCTCTCAGGCGTTACTTTTTATCCATAAAAAAGTTAACTTGCGATAAGTTAGTTAAATATTCTCGCCTTACGTCTTTATTCTCAGCTAGCTTATCTAAATCACCAATTAAGGTTACAAGCTTAGTATGCGAGTGGCGGTTCGTTTCTATAAAATCGTCTTGCTTGTCATCACTCTCATCGCGCTCTTTTTTATGCATAGAGTAGCTATTTTCGTTTTCTTCGAGCCAAATATCGTCAATTAAGCGAATGTCACTTTTGCTAATGGTTTGTTCTTGCATCGCCATTTGCAGCTCGTATTGATTTGTTTGTGGATTATACTCAAACATTTTTGTATCAACATCAACCTCATGCGACTGTTCGAGCCCCACAAGTTCTTTATTTTTAACGGCGGTGTTTACGTTATAATTCTCTTCTTTGTCGTAATAATCAGGGCGACTGTATTGATAATCAAAGTGGCTACTTACATTTTTACTTTGCGTTACACCGCTAAGTTCCCCTAATTGGGCTTGTTCAGTCGCTTGGCTTAGCTCAATTGTACTTTTAGGTTGATAGTCGCCGTTATCAAGCGCATAAGAAAATGTAGCATCAAAATCAGCGAGCTTAGAAATACCCGCCCCTAATGTATTTGGCGCTTTATCATCTAGCCCTTGGTAACGGGCATCGTTTGTAATCATGTTATTAACTAAATCGGCAACCATGGCGCGCCCGTCATTAAATTGCTGATCTGCAAGTGACTCCAAATTACTATAACGTTCAGCCGCCGACGACATACTCGTAAAAGCGCCTTTAAACAATGCAAAACCTTGTTGCATTGTCTCGTCGCCCTTACGACCAAATGCCGAGTCTTTACTATCCTCGGTACTGTTTACTCGACTATCTTCTAGGCTTTGATCAAGCGACGCTAAATACTGCTGCATTTGCTGCGTGTCTTTAGCGCCAATGGTTGACATATCGAGTGCAAAATCAATGTCGTTTTTCCCACTCTCGGCTTTAAACACAAGTGCTTGCTGGTTTGATGCTTCATCAATGGAGTAACTTAAATCAAGTGTGTCCTCACCAGAATCAAGCCCATCGTTTTGCGTTGTTGAAAACGACACATTAAAACCCGCTAGCTGCTGACTATTAAAGCCTGCTAAAAAGTCTAAACTCATGTCTGTTTGGTTTGGCACTATAATAGGATTAAATGAATTCTCACTCACTTTAAAAAACTCATCGGCCATTTCACCAACACCCGACATAACCTGCGTTAAAGCCGCATGTTCAGCCTCAGATAAATCGCCATTTACTTCGTAACTTATACCAAAGCCATCTATCGCTTCACCGGTTTCTTCGTCATAACCTTGCGATGAGTTAAAGGTAATGTTTATAACATCACCTTCTTTAGTTTTTACCGAGAGTTCAAACAAGTTGTTATCGTCATCCCCGTATTTTGAGCGATTAAGGCTTTCCATGTACGGATTAAGCGTGCGCTCAACACGTTGCTGACTTGAGGCTAAAAAGGTTTTTTGCTCATGCCCAAGCTGCCCCAAGTTTGACAAAATATCGCTTGTATTAGCATAAGCACCCTGAATATTTTTAACGGACGTATTTAACCGCTCAATTAATTGGGTACTGTTTTCGTTTTTTAATAACCCCTCATGCTGAGAAGTAATTACGGTGCGCAGGGCAAGTTCTTCATTGGAGGGTTTATAGTTATTAAGGCTTGGTGTACTCGATATTGTAAATAGTGAGATTAATTGCTGCTGTAAAACATCCTCAACTTTTTGATTACTAGCCAGTGCTTCGTCAGTAGTATCGTTATTTAACTGGCTAAGCAGTTCGTCGGTTATTTTAGGTGCGTTAGTGTTTAAAGCATTAATAGCTTGAAGGTCGCTACTGGTATGTAGCGAAGGACTCACAGAGCTTTGGTTAGTATTATTAACTGATTGAGCCAGTAAAGCGCTTAAATTGGCGTGGTTGCCAAGAGTACTGTTGACCATGATTATCCTTAATCGCTAAACCCTATTAAGTAATCTATCGGACACAGCATAAGAATCTTTAGTTTAAGGAGAGGTTTTTTACCTATTATTTATACAAACAACCCATTAATAAATTTAATAAGCATAAATGACATAAATCAAAACCGGATAAGCGTAGGTCGGATAAGCGCAGCGCCATCCGACCATTCACCACTCGGTTTATTTACAACCCACTCAACTTTTAAGCGCTATTCTGCTCGCTTATTACTTTCATCTGTTTCTTTTATCCTTTGCACTAAAAAGTCGACCGCCGCTTTTACCTTTGGCACTAAATAGCGCTGCTTTTGGTACAACAGATAAACGGCCATATTGGTGTTTTGCGTTATTGCTAACTCATGCTCAAACTTAAGCTCTTGCAACTCACCCGTTTCAAGGTAGGATTTAAGCGCCCACCGAGTCGACATTAAAATCCCTTCTCCGTTGCAGGCTTTTTTAGCCAGCCAATTCCCATTATTTGAAATAGCGACGGTAGGCGCTGATACGTCGTGCCATTGTTCATCTATTTTACATAACCACGGCGTAGGCCCCGAGGGTGTTTTAAAATATAGGCCACGGTGCTGCTGTAATTCCATAGCACTTTTAGGCATACCGTATTTTTGTAAATAGCCAGGCGATGCAACTGGTATAAAGCCATTATCCATAAGCTTAATTGCTAACACGCGCTCGTTAGGTGCATACCCTCCACGAATGGCTATATCAACGTCGTCACGCCCAAGGGTAGAAAGCTCATCGCTTAGGCTTACATCTAGTATAATTTCGGGATACAAAACACTAAATTCATCAAGTAGCGGCATTAAAATTTTGTCGCCAAAGCCAACCATACAACTAATTGATAATCGCCCCATGGGTGTAGCTTGGTAACTGCGCACTGTTTCTTGGCTCTGCGCCAGTTGCCCCAAAATTTGCTGCATATCGTTGTAGTAAATATGCCCAACTTCGGTAAGCTTAACAATACGTGTTGAGCGTTTTAAAAGCGTAGCGCCTAAGCTTTTTTCTAAATCGGCTACTCGGCGCGACAACGACGAAGGCGGCACACCAAACGCTTTTGCAGCTTTAGTAAAACTGCCTGTTTCGACTACTTTTATAAAATACCGTATGGCTTTTAGTTGATCCATGCTACCTCAGGGTTAAACAAACCTTATTATTGCCTTAAAGGCAAAAGTGATTCGCATTTTCCCCTATATATAAGCAAATTAAAACAAGTAATAATAATCTTAACTTATCTACACGCTTTAATTTATTTAACGCCAATAGTTAAAGCTTAAAACCAAAGGCTACATTATGATTACTTTGCACGGCTTCGCAGCTAGTAACTATTACAACTTGGTTAAGCATGTACTTTTACACAAAGAGCTGCCATTTAATGAGCACCTTATATACAACAACGACGAGCAGTTTTTAGCTATAAACCCTATGGGAAAAGTACCGGCT
>NZ_PNCT01000118.1:0-1381 GCF_005887365.1 Pseudoalteromonas sp. S3785
GAGTTTTTGATCAGCGCCATCACTGTCGGTCACGGTGAGTGTCACCGTGCCGCCAATTTCGTTACTGGTGCCCTGTAATGTCGGTGTTAGGTCGTTTACATCGCCTACATTTTGTATCGTAAGTGTGGGTGCTTGCGTGTCTAAAGTAATTGTATCGGTTACTGTTGTCGTGTTTCCTGCTTCATCAGACACACTCACTTCGATGGTGTTATCACCTTCATTCAACTCTGTCTGAGGGGTTACTGCCCAATTTCCATTGGCATCAACTGTGGTAGTCAGTGTTTGCTCTACACCGTTTTCATCAGTAATCACCACAGTAACCGTAGTGCCTACATCGGCATCACTCGTGCCTGAAATAGTAGGTGTTGTATCATTAGTTACAGCATCAAAGTCAATGGTTAAACTTGGCCCTGAAGTATCGATATTACCGGTTGCTGTATCTAAAGCACTATTGCCTGCAGCATCAGAAACCTCTGCTTGTACAGTATAATCCCCTGAAGCCAACTCTTGAGAAAGCTCTACACTCCAATTCCCTTGTGCATCCGTTGTCGTATTAAACGAGCGAACAACGCCTTGAGAATCAGTAACAGTCAAGCTTATTACAGTGCCAGAAACTGCGCCTGTAGTATTACCAGCAATAATTGGTGTTGTATCATTACTGGTTTCTAGGTCGTTAATCTGTATAGTCGGCGGCGTAATATCAATTACAGCATCAAGCTCGGTGGTGGCTGAGCCACCGCCTAAATCAGTTACAGTTGCACTGATTGATATATTTCCCTCGGGTAAATCTGCAGGTGGTGTAACACTCCACTGTCCGTTTGCATCAACAACGGTGGTTAGGGTGATCGTTGCCCCAGTAGAGTCTGTTATCTGAACTTCTATAGACGAGCCCACTTCTGCATTAAAAGTATCACCGCTTATTTGCGGTGTTTGATCGTTGGTTTCACCAATCACATCGATAGTGATAGTTAACGCACTTGTATCGATGGTGCCAGAGGCACTTGCAGTGCCTTCATTGCCGACGCTATCACTAATACTAGCATCAACCGTATAAGTACCTTCCGCTAAAGCAACAGGCACTTCAACCGTCCAGCTACCATCAGCAATAACTTGTGCTGTGATTGTTTGCACTGCACCATTTGCATCCGTTACGGTTAAAGTAACGGTTGACCCCGTAGGCTCGCCGCTAACTGTACCAGATAGGGTCGGAGTAGTATCACTCGTATCACCTAACGCATTTATCGTCACAACCGGCGCAGTTATGTCAACTTCACCAGTTGTGGTGGCTGTGGTTTCATTGCCTGCGGCGTCGGTAACCGATACTTCAACGGTAAATTCACCTTCACTTAACTCATTAGGCACATCTAACAATAACGTGCAA